>NZ_JBSHNS010000570.1:0-8344 GCF_053601635.1 Pontimicrobium sp. MEBiC01747 | reverse complement strand
AATTTTTCAAACATGGTATTAAATAACGCTTGTTTTTCTCCAAATAATGCGGTTTCTAATGCTAATTCTTGAGCATCGTCACCTTTAGATAAAACAGTTTCATTAATTGTTACCTCTTTAGCATTCTTTTTTAAAACATTCAACCATTTACGCTTACATAACAGAAAGAAATAGGCATCAAAAGGACAGGTAATTTGTAAGTTTTTCTCCTTTGCCTGATTATATATAGTTATTAATGTTTCCTGTATAACATCTTTAGCTTGATCTACACTACCGTTATTTTGCTTTATATAGTTAATCACTTTAGGTGCAAATTTATCGTAGATAGTCTGTATAATAAAAGAATTGTTTTTAAGTAAGCCTTCTATATACTTCTGGTCTTCGTGTATTTTTTTACCACTCATAACCTCTTATTTGTAGACAGTTAATAAACGAATTTAAAAAAACTTAATAAAATAAAGGTAACAATTTTAAAATGGTTTTGATATAAGGTTGTAAGTGCTAAAAAACAAATAAACACTTATAAAGGGTAACAATAATATTACTCAATTGATATGAAGATGTATAACAATTAAAAAACAAGCATTATGAAAACTTTAAAAACAATTTTCGGAATTTTATTTTTATCAATCTTATTTACAAGCTGTCAAACTAGTGATGACTCAGACATTATCACTTCAAATCCAGTTCCTAGCGCTCAAGATTTTAGTAATATAAGACAACAAGCGTTAGAAAACCAAACACAAAATTTTCAGTTTGATGGTAGTGACGGAAATATTACACTAACCTCTACTAAAGGTGTACAAATAAACATTAATACTAATTGTTTAACTCTAAATGGCAACCCTGTTACTGGAACAATAGATTTAGAATATGTAGAACTTTTTGAAAAAGGAAACATGCTCTCTACAAATAAACCAACTATGGGTACTTTACCTAATGGAGATAAAGCCATGTTATTATCTGGTGGGGAGTTCTTTTTAGAAGCCACACAAAATGGCGCTGCCATAGATATAAATTGTAACATGCAATTAGTTGTACCTAGTAGTTTAACTGGTGGAGCAGACCCAGCAATGACATTATGGAATGGCACTATAGATGCAGAGGATAATTTAACCTGGGATGAAGTTGAAGACGTTACAGGGCAAGGTGGTGTATTTGTAGAAGGTGGTGAATATTATGCTTTTTTAGAAACATTTGGTTGGACAAACATAGACAGGTTTTATAACGACCCTAGACCAAAAACATTAATACAAGCACAAGCACCAGATGGCTACAATTATACTAATAGTGCTATCTACTTATCTTACGATGGAGAAGATTCTGGCTTAGCATCTTTAGATACTTACGAAGCTGGGTTATTTAGCGAGCACTACGGGCAAATCCCAATTGGGCTAGAGTGTCATGTTATTTTTGCGACAGAAGATGATGGTATCTGGAGGTACGCTATAAAAGCAGTTACTATAGAAGCTAATGATATTATTACATTTACACTTGGTGAAACAACACTAGCTACAGAAGCAGAATTTATAGACATTATAAATGCTCTACCATAATTTTAACCTCTATTTAATTAAAGCCAGACTCCCCTTCTGGCTTTAATTTTATTTTATCATCTGCATTAGCCCCATCAGTTTTCGTATATTTAAATGTTATTAAGCCAACTCGTTATGAAGACATTACTTACAATATTATTCTTCTTTACTCTTTCTTTCTCATTAATTGCTCAAGACGTTCAAGTTATTGACACCACTAGAGGTACGGTTATTATAGATTATAAAAAAAATGAAAACGCTGTACAATTCTCACCAAAAACGCCGCCTTTAAATCAAATTGCTGGTGCGCCAAAAGCGTTCTACTCTCATTATTGGGAGTTTGGAGATGGCCAATATAGCAAAGCCGGAAAGCCACAGCATAACTATAAAAAAGCTAGAGAATACGAAGTGAAATTATGGACTACAAATAACTATGATACAGGAAAACCTCCAGTAGCAAGACCAAAAAAAATAAAAATAGAAAAAGATGCCACAGCTTATAACGAAGAAGCTTCTATGACAGAGGAGTTCTCCTTACAACGTAACCGAGAACCTATGCCCGAAGAAGACATTGTTGTTATAATGAGTTATAAAAATGCTAAAAATTATAGTACTAATGGTAAACTATACCTTTTCTACAATGAAGAAAAATATAAAGATGATAATTTTGAATTAGTAGAGACTAGATTACACCACAACGAAAAAAATGTAAGCCACGAAGACGCAGTAGTATTATCTAATCAAATAGATGAAAATAATAGTTACTATGCATCGGCAGAAAAACAACTCTTTCAATTAAGTTCAAGAATTCAAGATACTACCGATAAAAAAAACCTAGAATTAACACTAGCAGAAGCAAAAGCTAGTTATAAAAAATCAAGTACATTAGAGTTTAATAACATGAAACCTAATGAAGAACGAAATATATTTTACACCTTTAAGACTACACCAGAAATGCTTAAAGACACAAGTGCTATTATTTCTATTAGAGGCGTTTATGTTCCAGATGACAATTACAAAAACCATAAGGTGAAAACTATGGAAATGGAGATTGTAACATCGCACGACCCCAACAAAATGTCATCTAACGCTACATTTTTAAATTATAGATTGGTTCGTTTTAAGCGCCCTAAGTTTAAAATTAAATTTCAAAATAATGGAGAGGGTCCTGCTAAAACCATTAGATTAGAAACCGACATTCCAGATATGTTCGATAAGTCTACTATTAGGGTGGAAGACATGTACCCCAAATGTAAAATCTGCCCAAAAGAAAAAGAAGTAAGATATAGTTGTTTAGACACCACTTATACAGACAAACAAGCCATTTTTACTTTTAAAAATATTTATTTACCAGGAAGCGAACAAAAAAATGTAAAAGAATACGACTCTACCAAAGGCTTCGTAAAATACAGTTTAAAATTTGCTAAAGATTTTCACAAGAAAAAAACAAAATCTAGAACTGCTATTATTTTCGATAAAAACGACCCAATAATAACAAACTATTCCACAACCAGATTTTTACCTGGCATTTCTATTGGTGTTAAATCTGGCTACAATGCTTTTGGAGATTTAAAAGAATCTAGAAGCTATTTTATTGGTGCGACAATCTCTCCATACAAATCGTATAAATGGTATTGGCAAGTAGAATTATTAAATAGTTTCCACCAATACAACGCAGGGACAACAATAACAGAAGAATTAATATCTATAACCGCTGGTGGAGAACAGCAGTTTCAACGCACAACAACACATACAACTTACAATAATATAGATTGGGAAGTTCCTGTTTTAGCCAGATATAATCTTAATAATTATATAGGTTTTGGAGCGGGGTTACAAGGCATGATTTCTATTAGTGAAAAAGAAACACAAAACATATTAATTGAGCGTTTTGAAAGCATCAATATGCTACCAGGCGTTCTAGTAAGTAGTAACGAAAGTAACAATGAATCTAAAAAATCATTTACTAACCTAAGAACAGGTTTTTTAATAGAAGCTACTGCCGGATTTGCAAGAATAGGCCCAAGTGTTGGAGCTCGTTATGTTTTTAACTCCAAAGCAAACAATAATTATATGCAATTCTACGCCATTTGGAAATTTTAACGCTTAATATAGTCTATGAATAAACGCTTCCTTGTATTATTATTTTTATGTTATTGCAAAGTCTTTTCTCAAAATTTAGAACATCAAATTTATGAAGCTACAGAGTCGTTTAATAATGCAAAAACTGAAACAGCATTACAAACACTGAACACTAAAATAATAGATTTTAAAGCTAAAATTAAAACTAAAGATGAGCATTTTGCTTTTATAAACCTACTGCTAAACAAGGGATATTATTTAGATAAAAACAACAAACAACATTTAGCTGTTGCTACTTATGAAGCTGCTTGGTTGCATTACAAGAAAGAGCATATAGCTAGTCATTTTCAATTCGACATTGTCGAGTATTGCCTAATCCCATTAGGAATTCTCTATCATAAAACAAACAATTACACCAATGCAGAAAATATTATTAAACATTATATTTTTCTTGCAGAACAACAACAAAACCACTCTCATGTAGCATCTGGAATAATTAATTTAAGTAACCTATATCAAAAATTAGGGAAACATAAACTGGCTATAGAAACGGCAAACAAAGGTTTACAAATTAAAAACTTAAAACCACTGCAAAAAAGAAAGCTTACAGCTATAAAATCTAGAAGTAATATTCGTTTAAATAAAACTAGAGTGTTTGTTGATGATGCCATTGTTAGCAACAAACTTCCAAGCAGTACAGATTTATATACTAAAGCTCAAATAGAGTACGAATTAGCTTACAAACAAGGTGATTATGAAACCGCTTTAAAAAAATTTAAAACTCTAAAATCTATAGGCGGTAACAAAATGGCTTCTGCAAGAACACTTGCCAAACTTAATATTCAAGAAGCACATTTATATAAACTTTTAAACGATAAAAATACAGCTGCAAAAAAATTAAAAAAAGCGCTTCGTATTTTAATTCCAAATTTTAATAGCAATCAATTACCAAAAGAAACCGATTTATTTCCTGAGAATACATTTATAGACCTTTTTGATGCCTTAGCAGAATTGCAAATAAATAAGGAAAACGCTTTACAATGTTATAAACTAAGTTTTTATGCATCTTCTTTATTAAATAAAGAAATTACATCACAAACAGGACAACTTATACAGTTAGCTAATAACCGTAAACGCAGTGAAAAATGCATTCAGTTATTGTATGAGTTAAGCCAAACTAATGAATCTACTACACACATTGAACAAGCCTTTATTTATGCAGAACAATTTAAATCTAGAGTTTTAAAAGAATCAATAAATAAAAAAACACTTTTAGAAATACACCCTAACGATAGCTTATTAAAACAAGAACAATATTTTTTAAAACAACAAGAACAACTTACAAATCAATTAATAAAAACACCCTACAACTCTAAACAAAAAGAACAAATAAGTTTATTAAGAGATACGTTAAATACTATAAGCATTCAATTAAAGACATTACAAAAAGACATTAATAAAAAGTATAATACTAATAAAGAGCAATCCATTTCATTAGTTAATATTATTAACAAACTTAAAAACGATAACGCAACTCTAATTGTATATTTCTATGGTAGTAACGCCATCTTTCAATTCATTATTTCAGAACAAGCTATTGAGTTAAATCGTATCCCTTTAAACAACCATACAAAGCGCCAAATTATAGAATACATAAATTACTTTGAAAACGCATCAACCATTAACAATAATATTGTGGAGTATACTACCAATGCCTTTTCACTATATAAAACATTACTTTTTAATAAAGTAAAAGACAAAACCAATCTAGTAATTATACCTGATGGCTTTATTCATTTTGTTCCATTTGATGCGCTATTAACATCCAAAAGCAATAGCCTAAAATACGAAAACATGCCCTTTGTTGTTAAACTGCACAAATTAGCATACAATAGTAGTGCATCGCTTTATTTAAAAACGGAAGACAACAGCTACAAAAAAAGAGTATTAGGCGTGTTTCCTGTTTTTAAAAACTCCAATAAAGCGCTAGACTATTCTATACAAGAAGCAACAAGCGTAGAAAAATATATAAATGCTAACCTATTAATGAACGCTAAAGCAACTAAAAAAGATTTTGTTGAAACCGCAAACAATTATAATATTCTACATTTATCGACACATGCAAAAAGTGGAGACTTTATCACCCCAGCAAGTATAGATTTTATAGACAGCTCATTAACCATAAATGAATTATACGCCATAGACTTAAAATCTAACCTTGTAGTATTAAGCGCTTGCGAAACGGGTGTTGGACAATTAAAATATGGAGAAGGTGCTATGAGTCTAGCTCGAGGGTTTCAATATGCTGGTGCAAAAAATATTTTATTTTCACTTTGGAAAATTAGCGACTTATCGACTTCGCAGATTATAGACTCTTTTTACAAAAACTATAGTAAAAATAATTCGGCATACCTCTCTAACAACCAATCCAAATTAGACTATTTACAAAATGAAGACATCACTAATATTAAAAAATCGCCTTATTACTGGAGTGCTTTTACTTTTTATGGAAACTTAACAAAACCAAAGAAAGACAATTACGAATATTTATTTATCATTGTAGTCTCAATGCTTTTAGTATTACTTTTATTTTTAGGATTTAAAAAACGAAATGGATAACACACTTCAAGAATTTTTATTAAGCAAAGGCTATAAAAAAATTAAATTAAAATTAACAAGAACCAATCATTTTGAAATAAAAGCTACTATTAACAATGCTAAAGGTGTTTTTATTTTAGATACAGGAGCCTCAAGCAGTTGTATTGGTTTTGAAAACATCGAACTTTTTAATTTAAAAGTTAAAGACTCAAAAATAAAAGCTGCTGGTGCCGGAACTACAGATATGGTAACCCAAATATCTAGAAGAAATACAATTAAAATTGGGCGTTGGAAAATAAGTAATTCATCTTTAATACTTTTCGACCTTACTCACATAAACACGGCACTTATAAATCAAGAGACTAATGCAGTTAACGGTATAATTGGTGCAGATATTTTAAAAAAAGGCAAAGGAATTATTGATTACGAAAAGAAATATCTATATTTAAAACCACTATAACCTTTCGGTTTTATTAGAAATAAAAAAGACCTAAAAGAGTATTAATTATAAATTTATCCTCATTAATGAGTGTATCTATTGTTATTGCAGATGATCATCCTCTTATGTTAAGAGGCTTAAGTGGTTATATTTCATCTAAAGGGTACGACATTGTTGGCAGCGCAGAAGATGGCCAAACGGCATATAACCTTATTGTTAAGCATAAACCCGACATAGCCATTTTAGATATACAAATGCCATTTCTTACAGGTTTAGAAATTGCTGCAGAGTGCAAAAAAAATGAGCTCAACACAAAAGTGATTTTAATTACTTTCGATAATCAAGAAGAGCTATACGACAAAGCTGTAAACTATGGTGTTTATGGCTATATATTAAAAGAATTTGCTGTAGAAGAAATAGAAAATTGTATTGAGCATGTTAAACGAGGAGAACCATACTTTAGTGAAGAAATTGCCTCTTATCTTAATTCTAAATTAAAATATACCAATTCGACTATTATAGAACTTTTAACCAAAACAGAAATTAAAGTGCTTCAAGGTTTAGCAAATAATAAAACTAGTAGTCAAATAGCTGAATCCTTAAACAGCTCCGCTAGAACGGTAGAAAAACATAGAAGTAATATTATAAAAAAACTAAAACTAGAGAAATCCAGACATGCTTTATCGGTTTGGGCCAACATAAATAAGAGTTTATTAAAAAACACGTAGAACTACGTATTTTTAAGTACCATTTTCGTTTTATATTTGTCTAGCTATTAATCGTCAAATTCTCAACAGGAATTACAAAAGCTCTAAAACACTAACAGTTTAGAGCTTTTTTGCTTTATATTCTTTAAAATCTGTTTTGAAAAAAATACGTAGATCTACGTATTTCACAGGTCGAATATTCCATTTATCTTTGTTATGCTAATATATTAATGATATCACAAGAAGAGATTATTAAAGGCTTCAAAGCAATTTGTTTTGAGGCCTTTCTTTATATAAATACCTATTCTCTTTTGTATTAAAA
Source organism: Pontimicrobium sp. MEBiC01747 (assembly GCF_053601635.1). Lineage (NCBI taxonomy): Bacteria > Pseudomonadati > Bacteroidota > Flavobacteriia > Flavobacteriales > Flavobacteriaceae > Pontimicrobium > Pontimicrobium sp. MEBiC01747. The sequence continues at coordinate 661 of NZ_JBSHNS010000570.1, read as the reverse complement.
AAAATACGTAGATCTACGTATTTTATAATTCAGATATTCCTTTTATCTTTACAATGCTATTAATTGATTTTTAGGGAGAATCACTAAAAGCTTCAAAATGATTTTATTTTGAAGCTTTTTTTATTGTACATAATTAGGCTCCTAAATATGTTAATAGTATTCTTAATTATGAAAACTAGCGTTTTACTACACGCTTAAAAATGATTACCCAGTACTAAAAAAACATTAAAAAACGCTGTAAAAACTAGTGTTTACAACACCTAACAGACGAAATAGGTTTCTAAAAAAAATACGTAGTTCTACGTATTTCATAACTCATTTAATCATTTTATCTTTACAATGCTATTAATTTAATTCTTAGGGAGAATTATGAGATTACTCTGCATCCACTGGATGCAGGGTTTTCAAAATCAAAAAAAAGTAAGTGTGCAAACTATTAAGATTATGGAAAAAATAAAAGGAGAAAATAACAAGAACTTAATTATAGGTGTTATGATTATAGCTGTTATTGTTATTTCAATTAACATCGTTGCGGGTTTTATTTTAACCGCTTAAAAGAATAAATACTAAAATCTTATGTCTAGTCCTAAATAATCGATACAGATTAATAAAGGATTAAATTTATTATTTAAAGCTGAACAATCCTATGATTGTTCAGCTT
>NZ_JBSHNS010000569.1:0-6513 GCF_053601635.1 Pontimicrobium sp. MEBiC01747 | reverse complement strand
ACACCATTTCCTGGTGCTTCGTTTCCTTTACCAGAGACTTTAAGTTGCATACCATCTACTACTCCTGCCGGTATTTTTACTGCAATGGTTTCTTCTTTAGTTATAAATCCTTGCGCATCTGCGTTAGATGGTTTTTTATCTATAGTTTGCCCAGCTCCACCGCATGTTGTACAAGTGGTTGCTGTTTGCATTCTTCCTAAAATAGTATTAGTAACTCGTGTTACTTGCCCAGAACCATTACAACTAGAACATGTTCTGTAAGTTGTACCTTCTGCTTGAACTTTACGTTTTACTTTTATTTTTTTCTCTATACCATTAGCAATTTCTTCTAATGTTAATTTTACACGAATACGTAGGTTACTTCCTTTTACTCTTCTAACTCCGCCACCTCGGCTTCCTCCACCGAAGCCTCCAAAGCCGCCTCCAAAAATATCACCGAATTGGCTAAATATGTCATCCATATTCATTCCGCCTCCGCCGAAACCACCGCCTCCATTCTCAAAAGCTTGGTGTCCAAATTGGTCGTATCGTGCTTTTTTATCTGGATCGCTCAATACTTCATAAGCTTCTGCAGCTTCTTTAAACTTACCTTCTGCACTTTTATCATCTGGGTTTTTATCTGGATGAAATTCTATTGCTTTTTTTCGGTAAGCTTTCTTTATTTCTGCCGCTGTAGCATTCTTGCTTAGCCCCAATATTTCGTAAAAATCTTTCTTTGCCATCTTGTCTGCCTTATTGACCTGTAACTACTTTTGGGAAACGTATTACCGTTTCTCCTAATTTGTATCCTTTTTCTATAACATCTACAATTTTACCTTTTAAGTCCTCGCTTGGTGCAGGGATTTGGGTTACAGCTTGATGAAAATCTGCATCAAAAACATCTCCTGCTTTTACTTCCATTTCCGAAAGTCCTTTTTGAGTTAATGTTGTTTTAAGTTTTTGACTTATTAATTCAACACCTTTTAAAAGTTCTTTTTCTTTAGTTTTAGAAATCTCAGAATATGCTCTGTCAAAATCATCTAAAATGGGTAATAAAGACACCATGACATCTTTACTTGCCGTTTGAAATAATTCTACACGTTCTTTAGACGTTCTTTTCTTATAGTTTTCAAACTCAGCAAATAACCGTAAAAACTTATCTTTTTCCTGTCCTAATTCTTCTTTTAGCTTTTCTTCGGCAGTCATTTCTACTGTTTCTGTAGCTTCTGTTGTTTCTGTTTGTGTAGCGTCAACTTGTTCTTCTACTATGTTTTCCTTATTATCTTTTGCTTTGCTCATTTTGTATCTTATAATTTTAAATACATTTAAATGTTGGCAAAAGTACTGCCAATATTATAAAAATGTCAAAATGTCACACATAATTTTTAAAGTTTTTTTACCCCTATTTAATTATTGAAATTCTTTATTTTTGAAATTCTTAACCTAAATATAAATATAACATGAAAAAAAGCGTATTAAATAGTCTTGTTTTAGTTGCTATAACTATTGCTGCAACTGGATGTAAGGACGATGTAAAAAAAGCAGAAACACAGGAAGCTAAAGAAGTAAAAGTAGTGGTTAGCGAATCTAGCTACAATGCAATTCCTGAAGAATCTATGATTTCATGGAAAGCAAATAAAGTTGTAGGTGGACATGAGGGAACAATTAACGTTTCTAAAGGAAAAGCGAAATTAAAGGGAGAAACATTAGTGGGTGGTACTTTTGTTTTTGATATAAACACTCTAAAAAACACAGATATTCCTACCGAAAATGAAGGTAATGCTAAATTAGTTAAGCATTTATTAAGCCCTGATTTTTTCAATGCTGAAGCGTTCCCTAATGCTACTTTTGAAATAACATCTGTTGTTGGTAATAAAATAAGTGGTAATTTAACTTTAAAAGGAATTAAAAAGAATGTAACTTTTAATGCTAAGGTAGCTGTTATGGGTGATGATCTTTCTATTACTAGTGATACTTTTACTATAGATAGAACAGAATGGGATATAAAACATAACTCTGGTAAGTTTATGGATCCTGCAGAGCTTGGAGATTATATGATTAAGGATGATATAGAAATTAAAATATCTGTTAAGGCTAAGAAAGCTTAATTGCATTTTTACTACAATTTAAAACGCCATATTTATAATTAAATATGGCGTTTTTATTTAAGTACTTCTTTTACTTTACTAGAGCAACTCGCTTAAAGCGGTATTTAATGTATAATATTTAAAATTAAAGCCATTCTCTTCAATTTTTTGAGAACTTACTCTTTGACTTTGAAATAAAATAGCATGCATATCTCCCAACACTAATGCCATTATAAATCTTGGTATGTTTGGAAGCAACAATGGGCGTTTTACTTGTTTTGCTATAGCTTTGGTTACTTCCATATTGGTTGAAGGGTTAGGTGCTACTGCATTATACACGCCTTCTAATTTATGCTTTAAAACATGCATGAATATGTTGGTTAAATCTGCTATATGTATCCAAGACATCCATTGTTTTCCTGTTCCCATAGCTGCTCCAACACCATATTTTATAGGCTTAGATAACTGAGGGAATGCTCCCCCTTTACTAGAAAACACAATACCTATTCGTATTTTAGCAATTGCAATATTTAACGTTTTAAAATCATCTACCGCAGCTTCCCATTTTTGTACTATTTCGCCTAAAAAAGAAGTATTTACGTCTTTATCTTGTTCTGTATAATACTTTGTTAAAGAGTCTGGGTAATATCCTATAGCGCTTGCAGATATTATGTGCGAAACACTGTGTTCGTTATTTTTAAGTGTGTTGTGTAATAGTGCTGTTGTTTTTATTCTACTATCTAAAATGGCTTTCCGCTGTTTGTCTGTCCAACGTTTAGAAATACTGGCTCCTACCAAATGGATAATAACATCTACATCCTTTATACAGTCTACATCAATAGTATTTGTTTCTATATTCCAATAAAATCCTTTATAATTCTCGTTTTTAGAGATTTTACTTTTATTGGTTGTTAAATAGTTAACTGCAATACCTTTATTGTGGCATTTTTCTACAATCTCCTTTCCTATTAAACCTGTTGCTCCTGTTATTAAAACACGCATTTCTTTTTTATTTAAATTTACAAAATAGTAAACCGCTTCTCAAGTGGTTTAAGTAAGCTTTAACATTATTACTGTTTTATTGCACGAAGCATGTGTCGTTTTCCTGGTGGCCCTTGTAATTTTTCTACTGTAAACCCAACACTAATCATAGCTCTTCGAGCATTGCCTTGTGCACAATAAGTTACCAAAACGCCTTTAGGTTTTAATGCTTTATACATTATTTCAAAAATTTGCTCTGTCCATAGGTCTGGTTGTACTCTTGGTCCAAAGGCATCGTAATAAATAATATCAAAACTGTTTACATGTGTTATTTCAGAAAACAATTTTTGCTCCTTTTTTAACTTAAACTGTTTTGAGATTTGATGTTCTGTTCCCCAAACACAAGAATGTAGTGTTTTAAATGTTTCGGTATGTGCTTGTGCTTGTAAGGCTTCTATATAGTTTAATGCTTCCAATTCTTCTGGAGCAATAGGGTAAGCCTCGACACCAACGTATGTTACATTTATATTTAAAGCTTTTGCTTGTAACAATGTTAAAAAAGCATTCAATCCTGTACCAAATCCTATTTCTAGGATTGATACATTTTGAATGCTTTCTTGTTTTGTTTCTTCAACATAATACTGAAACCCTTTACTTAAATAGACATAATTGGCTTCTTGTATTGCACCATGTTTGGAATGGTATTGCTCATTCCATTCTGTAATTTGAATGGTTTTAGAGCCATCCTGCGTTGTTATTATTTCGCGTTTCAAACTATTGTTTTAATAGCACTCCATCGGCCTCAAAAGAATACGTACGTTTTGGTTCTGTAATGGCAGCTATAGCTTCTTTACTTTCTCCTCCATCTTCTGCATAGTGGCGCTGCTCATCTACCGACACTTCTTTTACAAAGGCTTTTCCGTTTACTATAACTTCTTTTCCTACTATATCTTTTGGCATGAAAAACCCATAATCTTTAAACTTAACCATTACTTGCTCTCCATTATCTAAATTTAATTTCATCCAGCAGCCTTTCTTTTTACATACTTCCTCTACTTTCGCTACCATTTTAGTATCTAAACTGTCTCCTACTTTTAATCCTTCATAATGTTGTATCATTGATTTTGCTGCAACAGCATCATCTGCTATAATTTCTTTTCCAAAAGATTTGTACTCTACATTTTTTACAGTCTCTATTTCTGCTTTTGCTTTTACTTCTTCTTTCTTCTCTTCATTCTTACATGATAATAGTCCAATAATTATTACAAGTAATACGGCGTATTTTTTCATTGTTTTATTTTTTATTAGTTGGTAAATTATATAAACAAAGATAGTATTTTAAGCTTAATTTAGCATTTAATCGGTCTTAATTCTGTACTTTTGCACCCTGAAAAAGAAACTAATCAAATGGATACTAAAATAGACATTGTAAAAGCTGAAAACTCTAAAATTAACAGCGTAGATTTTAACAATTTAAATTTCGGAAAGGTTTTTACCGACCACATGTTTTCTTGCGAGTATAAAAATGGTGAATGGCAAACGCCAAAAATCATGCCTTATGGTCCCTTATCTATAGATCCTTCGGCTAGAGTATTCCATTACGGACAAGCTGTTTTTGAAGGTATGAAAGCGTATAAAGACCAACAAAATGATGTTTGGCTATTTAGACCTGAAGATAATTTAGAGCGTATTAACATATCGTCTTCTAGGTTAGCTATGCCTGCTTTTCCTAAAGACCTCTTTTTTGATGGTTTAACTGCTTTATTAAAGTTAGACGACCAATGGATTAAAAACACAGAAGGAAGCTCTATGTACATTAGACCTTTTGTTATTGCTACAGAACCTGCTATTTCTGCATCGCCTGCGGCTGAGTATAAGTTTATGATTATACTATCTCCAGCGCAATCGTATTATGCTGGTGAGGTTCGTGTTAAAATTGCTGAAAAATTTAGTCGTGCTTCTAGTGGTGGTGTTGGTTATGCTAAAGCTGCTGGTAATTATGCGGCTCAGTTTTACCCAACTGCATTGGCAAATGATGAAGGTTACCAACAAATTATTTGGACCGACTCTAGTACGCATGAGTATTTAGAAGAAGCTGGTACGATGAATGTGTTTTTTAGAATTAATGACACCTTAGTTACGGCTCCTACTAGTGATAGAATTTTAGATGGTATTACTCGTAAAAGTGTTATACAATTGGCTAAAGACAACGGAATTCCTGTAGAGGTTAGACCTATTAAAGTTAGTGAGCTTAAAGAGGCTGCTAAAAATGGGAGTTTAAAAGAAGTTTTTGGTTCTGGTACTGCTGCTGTTATCAATCCTATTTTAGGGTTTAAGCATCAAGACTTTAAACATGAGTTACCTAAATTAGAAGACACTTATGCTTCTATGTTTAAATCAAAATTAAACGCTATACAGTATAATACTGCCGAAGATCCTCATGGATGGAGATACAAGGTATAAGTTAGCTGTTAGCAAAACAAATTTACATATATTAAAAAAGCAACCTAATTGGTTGCTTTTTTGTTTTTGTTACTCTTCTAAAATTCCTGCAATATTGGGTTTAAAGTAATTAGGGCCTTTTAACACTTTGCCATCTTCTCTGTAAATAGGCTCGCCATCTTCTCCCAATTTACTCATATTACTGCGTTGTATTTCGTTAAATACTTCTTCTATTTTATGTTGCATGCCGTGTTCTATAATAGTACCACACAATATATATAACATATCTCCTAAGGCATCTGCAACTTCTACTAAATCGTTATTATTGGCTGCTTCATAATACTCTTCGTTTTCTTCTTTCATTAAGTTAAAACGTAGAGTGTTTTTATCGCTCCCTAAATCTGCTTTTGGTGTTTCTCTATGGCCTATTTTAAAGGCGGTATGAAATGCTTTTACTGCTTCTATTTTATTTTTCATAATATATTTCCCGTAAAAACGGGAATCTCATATTTTATAAGGTTAGTCTTCTTAATATTCTCTAAACCCCAAATTTACATTACTTTTTTAATTAACCAAGACGGGACGATTTTTAAAACCCATGCTATTAAAATCCAACGTTTAGAAATATAAACACGTCGCTTTTTTCGTTTAATGGCTTTATAGATTTGACGTGTTGCTTTTGGTAATGATGCCATCCAGAAAATACCATCTCCCAATGCCATTTTAGTATCTACAAACCCTGGACGAATGTCTGTAATATATACCTTCCCTCCTTTTATTTCTTTGGTTTTTAAATATAAAGACTCTAAATAATTAACTTGATAGGCTTTTGATGCAAAATAAGCTGGTGATTCTCGATTACCTCGTAAAGAAGCTATTGATGATATGGCTGCTAAATGCCCATAGCCTTGTGTTTTAAATAAATTAAAAACTAAATCGTAGATTCTGGTTGCTCCTAATACATTAGTTTGTATAGTATCTTGCTCTTTTTCCCATTCTAGCTCTGGGTTTTCGTAACCCACTC
>NZ_JBSHNS010000568.1:0-1645 GCF_053601635.1 Pontimicrobium sp. MEBiC01747 | reverse complement strand
CTACAGGGGTATATAGCTGGACAGGAAGGCATGAAATTACGAGAAGATTTGTCTACTTTTTTTGCCAGGGCACCTTTTAAAAAAATCATTCTGTTAGGAGAAAAAGATACCGTTTTAAATTCAAAATCTATAACTCAGTTTGCTGAAAAACATAATATTAAAACACGTGTGTTCTCTCAAGGACACATGTCTCATATTGAAAACAAGGAAGAATACTTACAAGAACTAGTGCATTTTATCGAATAAAAACAACTTTTAGTCGGAGATTATTATTTTTTTATTATGTTTAACAACCTTTAACTAAAATCATGATTATCATCACCTTATATCCTCCCACTATCTATGCGATTAATATGTAATTTATTTGGACACCACTTTGAAGTATCACGAAATGTAACTTATCATGTAAAAGAGTATAAATGCTCTCATTGCAATAAGGAATTAACAACTAATAGCAAAGGAAACTTAACGCCTTTAACTCCTAAATACAAGGAGATAAATTCTATCTTATCAAGAATTCACACAAAACGTCAATCTAGACTTAATAAAGAAGAATTACGTACAGCTTATAAAATGACATCGTAGTTATTAATTGTCAAAGTTTTTCCAGCCTTGGGCTTGTAATGGTATTTTGGTTTCAGCTCTAGTTACCAAATTAGCACCTGCATTTTCTTCAGTCATAAAACCAATAACTGTTAAGTTAGGGTTCCCTTTTATTTTTGGGAAGTCCTTTTGAGAAATTGTCATTAAAAGCTCGTAATCTTCACCTCCATTTAAAGCAATGGTTGTACTATCTATATTAAACTCTTCGCAAGTAGAAATAACTTGAGGATCTAAAGGAATTTTGTTTTCGTACAAATCGCAACCTACTTTGCTCATTTTACAAATATGTAATATCTCAGAAGACAATCCATCACTAATATCAATCATAGCTGTTGGTTTAACATCTAATTCTTTTAACAACTTAACAATATCTTTTCGCGCTTCAGGCTTTAATTGACGCTCCATAATGTATGTATAAGCATCTAAGTCTGGTTGATTATTCGGGTTTACCTTAAAAACTTCTTTTTCTCGTTCTAAAACTTGTAATCCCATATAGGCACCTCCTAAATCTCCTGTAACAACTAATAAATCATTAGGTTTAGCTCCATTTCTATAAACAACATCTTCTGCACTTACTTCTCCTAATGCAGTAACAGAGATAAGTAATCCAGAAGTAGAAGACGTTGTGTCTCCACCAACTACATCTATGTTATATATTTTTGAAGCGGCCTCTATACCTGCATACAATTCTTCTAATGCTTCTAAAGAAAATCGATTAGATACAGCAATAGATACTGTTATTTGAGTAGCTTCTGCATTCATTGCATAAACATCTGATAGATTGACAACAACGGCCTTATATCCTAGATGTTTTAAAGGCGCATAACTTAAATCGAAATGCACGCCTTCTACTAATAAATCTGTGGTAATAACAACTTGTTTATTTTTAGGGTTAATCACAGCAGCATCATCCCCTATACTCTTTACCGTAGATTCGTGTTTTATTTCAAAATTCTTTGTTAAATGATCTATTAAACCAAATTCTCCTAAATCACTTAATTGTGTACGTTGTTGATTTTTATCTTCTATCATAATGCAAAAA
>NZ_JBSHNS010000567.1:0-412 GCF_053601635.1 Pontimicrobium sp. MEBiC01747 | reverse complement strand
AAGTTGTAATAATAAAATATCTTGTTTTGCTGTAGGTTTAAACGGAAAAGACTGTTTTATAATAGAATAAAATTCAGATTTGGTCATTAATGGAATTAATTTTTAAACTTTTATTCAAAGATATAAATGATTTTTACTCTTATAGGTTTTAGCGATTAAAAAAAAATTGTAGATTTGCGAAGGACCATTAATTTAATTTAATAAATAATATGATAAAATTTATTCTTATTGCAGTTCTTGTAATATTACTTACTATTGGGATAGTTTGGGTTATTGACAAATTTATACCTACAAAATTAAAACCTGTTATAAACATAGTGTTATGGGGCTTAATCATTTTTCTAGGATACCAAACATTTATGTCTGTATACAACCCTATATTATTTAATCAAGTAAAAGAAAAGCGTTATGC
>NZ_JBSHNS010000566.1:0-10717 GCF_053601635.1 Pontimicrobium sp. MEBiC01747 | reverse complement strand
CTACCAAATTTGCCAATACTTGTTGGAGGGGCACCAACCAAACGTATATCTTCAAAACGTTCTGTAATAAATAAAAAGTACTGATTGCCTTTGTAAAAAGCTTTTACTTTTGTGTTTTGCCAAGCTTCCTTTTTGGCTTGTTTTTGTATTGTATTACTATTTTTGTCTATAATAGCTTGTTTTTCTGTCTCCGACATGTTATCTGTTATTCCAGAAAACACACGATCTGTAATATCCTCAATGCTTACAATGAACTCAACATACAAATTTTCGTTAGGTAATTCTTCATCTAAATTCATGGCCCAAAAACCATCTTTTAAATAATCGTTTTCTAAAGAAGAGTGTGATTGAATTTGCCCAAAACCACAGTGGTGGTTTGTTAGTATTAATCCTTTATCTGAAATAATTTCGCTTGTACAACCTCCATTAAAGTGGCCAATAGCATCTTTTAAACTAGAATTGTTAACATCATAAATGTCTTTTGCTGAGAGTTTACTACCAAGCGAGGTCATTTCATCTTCGTTCATACCTTCTAATAACGAAGGGATCCACATACCACCTTGTTGTGCAGAGACTTGCAAAGTGATAAAAAGCACTAAAAGCGTTTTTAATAATTTCATAATAAGTTAGGTCTTTGTTTGGGATGTGTCCTTTATATATTCATCATAAAGCTACCCCAAAGATAAAAAACAAGATTTTAAATCATAGTTTTTTAGCTGTTTATTGTTTTAAAGAGTATTAAACTTTTTTCAATTGGTCAAAAAATACTATTTTTCATTACATTAAAAAAGGAGTTTATAAAACTAGACTATTTCAAAATTATACATGAAGCACATTTCAAAATTACCAACTGTTGGGACTACTATATTTACAAAAATGAGTGCTTTGGCGAATAAGCATAACGCTATTAATTTATCTCAAGGTTTTCCAAATTTTAAAAGTGATAAGCTGCTTATAGATTTAGTAAGTAATGCTATGCAATCTGGTTATAATCAATACGCGCCAATGGCTGGTAGTTTAGATTTACGTGAAGCTATTGCTACAAAATTTATGAACCTGTATAATACTAGTTACCATCCAGAAAGTGAAATAACTGTAACTGCTGGTGCAACACAAGCTATTTATACTATTATATCTGCATTTGTAAGAACAGGTGATGAGGTTATTATTTTTAAACCAGCTTATGATTGTTATGAGCCAGCTATTACAGTTAATGGAGGGAAAACTATAGCTGTACAATTAGAGGCGCCAAATTATAGTGTAGACTGGAAATTAGTAAAGCAAAAAATAACAGATAAAACGAAATTAATTATTGTAAATACGCCTCATAACCCTAGCGGCACTATATTTTCTGAAGCAGACATGCTTGAATTAGAAAAAATAACAGAAGGTACAAATATTATAGTATTAAGCGATGAAGTCTATGAACATATTGTGTTTGATAAAAAAGAACACCAAAGTGCTTGCTTGTTTAAAGGGTTAAAATCTAGAAGTTTTATAACTGCATCTTTTGGTAAAACTTTTCATAATACAGGGTGGAAGATAGGATATTGTTGTGCTCCGAAAGTATTAATGGATGAGTTTAAAAAAGTACATCAATTTAATGTGTTCTCGGTTAACCACCCTATGCAAAAGGGTTTGGCAGCGTATTTAAAAACGCCTAGCCATTATACCGAATTATCAGATTTCTTTCAAGAAAAACGAGACTTGTTTTTAAGTTTAATAAAAGACTCTAGGTTTCAATTTATGCCTTCAGGAGGGACTTATTTTCAAGTGTTAGATTATTCTAAAATAACAGAGGAGTACGATGTAGACTTTGCAAATAGATTAACAATAGATTATAAAATAGCATCTATACCATTATCTGTATTTAACGATAATGGTATAGATAATAAAGTTCTTCGTTTTTGTTTTGCAAAAACTAATGAGACTTTAAAACAAGCCGCAGAGATATTAAATACAATAGAGTTTTAAAATTAATTATTTTAAATATGCAAGAAACATTAAAAGTAGCAATAATTCAATCTAATTTAGTGTGGGAAAACCCAATACAGAATAGACTAAATTTTGTAGATAAAATAAATAGTATTACTGAGACTATAGATGTTGTTGCTTTACCAGAAATGTTCACTTCTGGTTTTACAATGAATGCAGAAGTTGTAGCAGAAACGATGGATGGAGAGACAGTAAATTTGTTAAAAGAATTAGCATTTAAAAAGCAAATAGCAATTACTGGAAGTCTTGTTATTAAAGAGGACAATAAGTATTATAATAGGCTAGTTTTTATTAAGCCAGATGGCACTCTTGAAAGTTACAATAAGCGCCATGGGTTTAGTTTAGCAGGGGAACACAAAGTCTTTACGTCTGGTACCCAAAAGCTAATTGTTAATTACAAAGGGTGGGCTATTTGCCCTTTAATTTGTTACGATTTGCGTTTTCCAGTTTGGGCGCGTAATACAGAAAATTACGATGTTGTTTTGTATGTTGCCAACTGGCCCAAACCAAGAATCTCAGCTTGGGATGCTTTATTAAAAGCAAGAGCTATAGAAAACATGAGTTATACTATTGGTGTTAATAGAGTAGGCCTTGACGCTAAAAACTATGAGTATTCTGGACATTCTGCTGTTTATAATGTTTTAGGAGAACAGATAACTTCTATAGCGCCTAATAAGGAACAAATAGAAATTGTAACACTATCTAAAACACACATAGAAAAACATAGAAGACACCTAGGGTTTTTAAATGATATGGATACTTTTAATCTAAAAGTGTAAATGGTATTATTTCTTCAAAACCAGCTTTAGCTTCATAAGGCTCTTTTGCATAACTTACACGTTCTGGTTGTATCCCTTTTAAATAGTTTCCAGAGTCGTAAACCCCATTTTTATTGGTATCGTAAATAACTCTAAGGTAATATTTGCTAGGTTGAATATCGTTAAAATCAACAGGTTTTGGTTCTGTTAAGTAATTTTCAAATTTAACGACTCCTTTATCATCGGTTAATTGCACAATAACTGGGTATACAGCATTGTTTAGCACAATTCGTGCATTACCAAAACTGTTTTTAGATATAGTTCTAAGACTATAGTTTAAAGTATCATTTTTGTTTTCAAAAAAATCAGTTACCGCTTCAGGAAGCATTTGTATTTTATACCTGTTATCCTCGGTTTTATTAAATAAGAAATTGTATTTATTATTTAAACTATCGTAAGAAGCCGTGTAGGCTACAGCAGTAGAATCTTTGTCTATAATACTTATTTTACTTTTGTCTAAATTTATAAAAGGGATATTACCTTGTATACTAAAAGGTTCATTAAACCTTATACTTCCTGTTGGATAAGGTTTTATAATTAAAGAGTCTCTTAAATTATCTTTTATTCTTACTTTAAAAGTGTCGATCACACTTTTATTAACCACTCGGTACAGTAAGGAGTCTACCTCTAGTTTTGGAGTGTAAAAGTAATTTAATGTATCTGTTTTGGGGTCTTTAAAGTAGCGTGATTTATAGTCGCTAGGAACTTTAGAAATCACTTTTATTTTTATGTTTTCATAATCACCTTGAAACCCAAAAGCAATTTTTTCTCCAGAAACTAAATAGGGTTTAGAGGCTTTATAGTCTATAGCTTCTTTAAATAGCTTTAAATTATATAGTTTATCCGTTGAATCTTGCTTGACTTCTATTGGTGTTTCATAAAAACCAATTTTATCAGAGCGTTGTTGAAATTTATTATCAGAATTTTTGTCTTTTAAGGCACGAAGATAGTATTTACCCGCTTTGATATTTTCAATAGTAAAATTTGTAGTACTATCTAAAGTGTTAGTAATGTATTTTGGTGTCTCTTTGTATATTATAGAATCATTATATGTAGAGTCTGCCTCATATAATACTACAGATACAAATTGGTCTGTAGAATACTCTAGGGCATCCTTTACACTTCCTTTTACAGTTAAGGAATCTATATAACTTCCTGTAGACAAAACATATCTAAAGTATTTAAAAGGGTTTTCTTCGTTATTGTCTACAATGCTGTTTCCAAAATTAAAGGCATATGTTGTGTTGGGTTGTAATGTATCGTAAATTTTAATTTTTATGTATTTGTTAGCCCCGCTTATAGGTGTAATTTCTGGAGATGTAGACATTGGTGGTGAAATAATAAGCTGTTTAGATAATTCTTTAAGCTTAACATATTCATTAAAATAAATTACAATTTCATCTCCTTTAAAATTAGTAGTATAATTTTCTGGTATTGATTTTACAATTTGTGGAGGTGTTACATCTTTTGGACCACCTGTAGGTGAGCCTCTGTTAGCACAGTTTACCAAAACCAAGGCAATAACAACTATAAAAAGAAGATTAATAATTTTATTCTGCATATTTTTTCTCTTTACCATCTAAAAATGACTACTTGGCAAATTAACAATTTATTTGCGTACTAACGAAACACTATGCGCCTTTAGTATTGAGCTTTATAAAGAATTTAACGTTAGTTAAGCAATAGCCATGGTTGCAATACTAATTTTTACATTGTCTGCTTTGTTAAGCTCCAAAATACAGGCTTCTAATGTAGCTCCTGTTGTTATAATATCATCTACTAAAAGAATATGTTTATTTGCAATACGGTCTAGATTCTCTGTAGAAAAAACTTCTGTATTGTTGTTCCATCTGGCAAATCTTTTTTTAGTAACTTGAGAGGATGTGTTAGTTACTTTTATTAAAACATCGTCTATATACTCTGCATTTAAAGCTTCGGTTATTTTTATTCCAAATTTAGAAACTTGATTATAACCGCGTGTTCTTTTTTTATTTTTATGTAATGGAACTGGAACTACTATATCTACAGTCTTGTAGTGCTCAATCTCTTTAAGCTCTTCACCCAGCCAAGTTCCTAAAAATAACCCTATGTTTTCTTGTCCTTTGTATTTTAACCTGTGTATCAACTGTTGTACAATCCCTTTTTTTTCAAATCTAAATAAAGCTGTAGCTTGTTCAATTTTAACGCGTCCGTAAAAAATCTTTTTAACAGTATCATCATTAGCTTTATGAAAATTAGTAATGGGTAAATTATGTCTACAATCTGTACAAATGTACTTTTCGTTATCTCCTAAATATTGAGAGCAACAAGTACAAGTTTTTGGAAAGAAAACATTAAGAATTGATGAGAGCATTAATGATTATTAGTTTTCTTATTAAATGTACAAAAATGAAATGGGATTTAATGATATCATAATAAAATTAGTATTAATAAGTTTTTTAACAATTATTTTATCATTTTGTCGATTAAACAAGTTGGTATAAGCTTATTTTGCTAGTTTAGTCGCAACATAACATAATTAGAATGATAGTTAACCCTCAATTTTTTAACTACAGATTGATTATTGGTTCATTGGTTATAGTAATTGTTAGTTTGGTTACTTTGGGGTATTTAAAATATAATACACTAAAAAAGAATCAGGAATTTATAACACAAGAAAATAAACTTGTGGAAAATGAATTGTCTGAAATGATTTCAAGTTACGAAAAGATGGTTGTAGAAAACCAAAATATAAATGTAGAACTTGAAAAAACGAAGCAAAAAATTAGTAGAATCTTAGATTCTGTTAAGACACTAGAATCAAATGTATCCTTAATATCTAGTTACAAAAAGCAAATAGAAGACTTTAAAGCAGAGCATAAAGAAATAACGTCTATTGTTAATGATTTAAAATCTGAAAATATAACGGTAAATAAGAAAGAAAAGTTAAAGAATAATGTACAAAAAAAGTTAGACTCTAATAGTGAAAATTATACTAAAGTAGAGTCGCCCAAATCTAGCTTAACTGTTTCTAGTTTTACGGCAGAAGCTGTAAAACGTGTAACTAGAAAAAGAATTATTAAAACCAAATACGCTAATAATGCTAAACAAATACATGTTTGCTTTACATTAGAAGATAGTACGTTTACACAAGAAGAATATAAAGATATATATATTCAAATTTTAAACCCTAAGAATAATATTATAGCAGATAAAGGTGTTGTAAATTTTGGAAAATCATCTTTAATATATACAGAAAAACTAGGTATTGATTATGATAATAAAACTAAAAAAGTGTGTTCTTTAATAAAAACAGACGCTAGTGATGCGTTAGTTAAAGGAACTTATTTTGTTAGCATATATCATAAAGCTGTTCGTTTAGGTAATACAACCATTGAATTAAAGTAAAATACTCTCACAATTTTTACAAAACCGCTCTATTTGTTTGGAGCGGTTTTTATATTTTTGCGCTATGGCAAATCAAGACGATAAATTTAAAAAAGTAATATCACACGCTAAGGAATATGGGTACATATTTCAAAGTAGTGAAATATACGACGGATTAAGTGCAGTATACGATTACGCACAAAACGGAGTCGAGTTAAAAAAGAACATAAGAGATTATTGGTGGAGAGCCATGGTACAGATGAATGACAATATTGTAGGATTAGATTCTGCTATATTTATGCATCCTACTACTTGGAAAGCTTCTGGGCATGTTGATGCCTTTAATGATCCATTAATAGACAATAAAGATTCTAAAAAACGCTATCGAGCAGATGTATTGGTGGAAGATTATTGTTTAAAGATTGAAACAAAAATTGAAAAAGAAGTTAAAAAGGCGGCTAAACGTTTTGGAGATGCTTTTAATAAAGCTGAATTTGTTTCAACAAACCCTCGTGTTTTAGGATATCAGGAAAAAATAGATACAATATTATCTCGATTAGGGCGCTCTTTGGAAAACGAAGATTTAGCAGATGTAAAGGCGCTAATTGAAGAATTAGAAATAGCAGACCCATTAACAGGAAGTAAAAACTGGACAGATGTTAAGCAGTTTAACTTAATGTTTGGTACTAAGTTAGGAGCTTCTGCCGAAAGTGCTATGGATTTATATCTAAGGCCAGAAACTGCTCAAGGTATTTTTGTAAACTTCTTGAATGTTCAAAAAAGTGGACGAATGAAATTGCCTTTTGGTATTGCACAAACAGGAAAAGCGTTTAGAAACGAAATTGTAGCAAGACAATTTATTTTTAGAATGCGCGAATTTGAGCAAATGGAAATGCAATTTTTTATTAAACCAGGAACACAAAGTGAATGGTTTAAGCATTGGAAAGAAGCTAGAATGAAATGGCATTTATCTTTAGGCTTAGGCGAAGATAATTATAGATTCCATGACCATGAAAAATTAGCACATTATGCTGATGCGGCAACAGATATAGAGTTTAAATTTCCGTTTGGATTTAAAGAATTAGAAGGGATCCATTCGCGTACAGATTTCGATTTAAAAGCACACGAAGAACATTCAGGCAAAAAGCTACAGTATTTCGATCATGAAGAAAATAAAAGCTACACACCTTATGTTTTAGAAACGTCTATAGGTTTAGATCGTATGTTTTTAGCAATATTTTCTAATGCACTTACAGATGAGCAATTAGAGGATGGAACTACTCGAACTGTATTGCGTTTACCTGCTGTTTTAGCACCTTATAAAGTAGCAGTTTTGCCATTAATTAAAAGAGATGGATTACCCGAAGTTGCTAAAAAGATTGTAGAAGATTTAAAATGGGACTTTAATGTGGCTTACGATGAAAAAGATGCTGTAGGTAGACGTTATCGTCGTCAAGATGCAAATGGAACACCGTATTGTATTACTGTAGATCATGAAAGTTTAGAAGATAACACTGTTACTATTAGACATAGAGATACTATGGAACAAAAACGTGTTAAAATAGAGGATATAAGAGCAATTATTAAACAAGAGGTAGATGTACGTACTTGGTTAATGAAAATGTAAATTACAGCGCTTTATATAATAAAATAAAAAACCAGCTTCAAAAAAATAAATGAAGCTGGTTTTTTATTTAAAATACTTTTAAAAGTAAAAAATTAGTTAGCTTTTTGGGCCACCACTAATAATTATAAATTCCGAACGGCGATTGGCTTGATGTTGTTTTTCTGTACATTTATTACCACATTTATATAATGGCTCACTTTCTCCCATGCCTTCTCCAGAAATTCTTGAAGCATCAATACCTCTAGAAATAATATACTCTACAGTAGATTTCGCTCTTTTACCAGATAGTTTTTTATTATAAATAGCTTTACCACGACTGTCTGTATGCGATTTTGCATTAATAACCATATTAGGATAGTTCTTCATTATTAAAACTAACTTATCCAGTTCTAATGCACCTTGACTAGTAATATCCGCTTTATTATAATCGAAATAAATAGGCTCTAAAAGAACACGGTCTGCAACAATAATCTTTTGTATAGGATCTAGTTTAAATTCTATATTAAGAGTTTCTTCTTGAGTTCCAGGCGCATTTAAAGTATTGTTTTCGTAAGTTTCAGCAGTTGCGGCAAGATTAATAGTACTACCACATTCTACATTAAACAGAATTTGTCCTTTAGCATTACTAGTTTTAGAAGTAATAATCTTACCATTATCATCTAATAAAGTAACTATTGCATTTGCTATAAGTATACCGGTTTCAGAATTTTTTACAGTAATTGTAGTCTCTACATTGCATAGAGGTTGCATTTTTTTAATAGCATATATATCATCGCTTCCTTTTCCTCCAGATCTGTTTGAGGATACAAAGCCATCTCCTGATGCGTTTATAGTAAATGCAAAATCATCTGAATTACTATTTATTGGAGCTCCTATATTACGTAACGGAGATAGTTTTTTATTAGTTTCTGTTATAAAAAACACATCTAAACCTCCAAGACCTAAGTGACCATTTGAAGAGAAGTATAATGTGTTGTTCTCACTAATAAACGGGAACATTTCTTGCCCTTTAGTATTAATTATATTTCCTAAGTTTACAGGTTTACCTAATGCTCCATTATTCTTTATTGTAGCTTTATAAATATCAAACCCACCATAACCACTAGGCATGTCCGAAGCAAAGTATAAGGTTTTACCATCTCTACTTATAGAAGGGTTTTTAATAGAGTAGCTCTTTTTGTTTATTGGTAATGCTTTTGCTTTACCCCATTTGTTTCCTTTTTTGGTCGCTTTAAATAAATGTAAAACACTGAATTTTGTGTTTGAACCAGCACTTTTATCAAAAAAACTTTCTCTAGAAAAATACATTGTTTTACCATCTGGACTAAAAGTAACTAATCCTTCATGGTATTTAGTATTTATATTGTTGTTTAACAAGGTTTCATTACTATATGCACCGTTATTAATAGTGTAACTATAAATGTCTAAATAAGGTTGTTTATTCCACCCATAATTATTCCTTGAGTTATTTCTAGCTGAGGTTATATAAAGTTTTTTGTCTAAAACCATACCTCCAAAGTCTGAAGCTTTCGAGTTAATAGCTAAATTTTTAATGGTAACTTTATTTGGTCTGGCTAAAATTTTATCCAAATAATTAGGGTTTGCTATAAACGCTTTTGCTCTAGTGTCTTTTGGGGCAGAAGCTGCAAATTCATTCATTTGAGTATTTGATGCTTGGTACTTACCATTTGCTTTAAGCATTTGTGCATACCTATAAATGGTTTCTGGATCTTTAGAGTTTTCTAAAGCTTTAGCATACCAACGTTCTGCTTCAACAGTGTTAAAAATATTATAATTGGCTTCAGCTAAACGCCTATATACGTAAGCATCAGCTTTTCCATTTTTAACGAGTTTATTGTAAGCTGCTATAGCATTTACAAATTCAAGTTTATCAAAATACTTGTCAGCTGTTTTGGTGGCTTTATTTTGAGCCACCAATATACAGCTGCTTAAGCAGATTAATACTACTACTACTAGTATATTTTTCATATTATTTCAGTAATTAGAAATAACGTGGTGAACGAGAGACTTTCTTAGGTAAGAAAATATCGAAGTTTATAAATATCTCATGAGACGAGTTTGTAACAACATTTAAGTCTGACTGTATACTATCGTAAGCATAGCCTATTCTTAAATTAGGAGATATCATAAAGTTTATCATACCACTAAATGAGTCTTCTAAACGGTAACCTGCTCCTATTTCTACTACATTGTACATAAATAGGTTTAAGTTAACATCGTAACTTACTGGAGCATCAAAGGCTAACTTTGCTAATGCATGAGGCTTTAACTTAAAGTTTTCTGATAAATCAAAGACATAACCTGCTGCTGCAAAGAAATGCTCTCTCTCAGACCCTATTTTTGTTCCATTTAAGTCTAAATGCACACCATTTAATATATTTGGCATAGAGGCAGATATATAATACTTATTAGGTTTATAGAAATAAACTCCTGCTCCTACATTTGGTGTTAACTCATCTACATTTTCTGAAAAGAATACATCTCCAGAATCTATTAAGTCTAAGTTTACTAAACCAATGTTATGAAATGTAGCTCCTGCTTTTAAACCAAAAGCTAATTTTGTGCCTCCTAATGGTAATGTATAAGAGAAGTCTACATAGGCATTGGTTTCGTTTACTGGTCCTATTTCGTCATTTATTAACGAGAACCCTAGCCCTACACGGTTACCTATTGGCGAATGTATAGAAAGTGTTCCTGTACTTGGAGCGCCTTCTAAACCTACCCATTGGCTTCTGTAAAGAGCGCCAATAGATACGGTTTCTGTAGACCCTGCATAGGCAGGGTTTATTACATTCATATTATACATATACTGCGTATACTGCGGGTCTTGTTGTGCATATAATTGATAGCCTAACAAGAATATGAAAATGGTATATATTAGTTTTTTCAT
>NZ_JBSHNS010000565.1:0-7432 GCF_053601635.1 Pontimicrobium sp. MEBiC01747 | reverse complement strand
TGGTGCAGTTGGACCTGAAGGACCGCAAGGACCTGCTGGAACAGATGGCAAAGGCATTACTTCTACAATTGACAATGGAGATGGAACTTTTACTATTACATATACAGATACGACAACATTTACCTCATCTGACTTAACAGGACCTCAAGGTGCTACTGGAACAGATGGACCGCAAGGGCCACAAGGTCTTCAAGGAGTTGGTATTTCTAATTCTACAGATAATGGTGATGGAACACTTACTTTTAATTATACTGATGGAACTAATTTTACTACTCCAAATCTTATTGGACCTCAAGGGCCTCAGGGAGACCCAGCAACAAATATTATAACTAATCTTTCTCAAAATACCGTAAGCGGTGTTATTACTTATGTTAATGAAGAAAATGGATCTCAAACAGCAAATGTAGTTAGTAATGATAGTAATAATAGAATAACCGTTGGTTCAGATGGAGGCGCATATTTAGGTTTTAGATATTTTGATGCATACGATGCTACAGGTTCTACTCCTATAACTACATCATTTAGTACTATAGCATTTAATACAACTAGGATAAACTTAAATGGTTTTACAATGACTAATGGAGTTATTACAATTCCTCAAAAAGGGCTTTACGAAATCACTTATACAGTCTCTTTTGATCATACTGCGAATGTAAACTCTAGAGCTAATGTTGAAACGGTTTTAGATTTAAATGGATCTACAGTTCCTGGAACAACTTCTTACACTTATCATAGAAGAAATTTTGGACAAGATAGCGCTACAAAAACAGTTATATTAGACTTAAGTGTTAATCAAACTATTTCAGTAAAATCAAGATTAACAAATAATAATAACGGTATTACTATCGACACAATTGCAGAAGGTTCTAGTATAACTATAAAGAGATTACAATAATACGATAACCTAATATTAATATATTTAATAAAAAACCGAGTTAAGTTTAACTCGGTTTTTTTTCATTTATAAAGCTTATTGAAAGTACTTACACTAAATAGAGTCCAGTTATATTTTATGATTAACATATTGAGTATTAACTATAAAAATGATTAAGTCTATAGTTTCAAAAAAAATGATTAAAAAAAATGAAAATAATTTGGTTCAATTTATTAAAAAACACTAGATTTGCACCCGCAAACGGCGAGGTAGCTCAGTTGGTTAGAGCGTCGGATTCATAACCCGGAGGTCACGAGTTCAAATCTCGTTCTCGCTACGATGACAGCTTTTCAATCTTTTTTGAGAAGCTGTTTTTTTTAATTCCAATTGTAAGTTTTAAAGACTTCAAATTTCAATAGATTTTTAAAGTTTCGTGGATGGAGTACCGTTTTTTCAATTTTTAATCCCCGAAAATGTTCATCTCAGCTATGGCTGAAGATAAAATCGTCTCATCTATATAATGCCTTTTTAAAATAGTATTTGTACTATGAGAGGACAAACTTTTGGCATTTCCCTTGAGTATATTATTCAAATGGGTAAGATAGGTTTTCCTTAAACATTTCAATTGTAACTGCCGCCCTGTATTCAACTTCTTATAATAATGAGAGAAGCCTTTTGATAGATTATTCATTATTGCATTCGATGATGTATCAGAACGATTTGGACATAAAATGTATTCTTGTGTTTGTTTATAGTCTTTATACCCCAACTGTACCAATAAGGATTTTAAGCTTGCAGTTATTGGTATGATGCTAGGTGCTACATTATCATTAAAACCATCGCCAAGAGAACGCTCTACTTTATAATTTTTTAATTCAATAAAAGCTAATGCTCCATTAATCTCATGTACCATGTCCCATGTCAACTCAACCACCTCCTCTCTCCTACCTCCAGTATGTAGACATAATTGTATCCCCTCAGAAAGATAGTCTTTATACCTATTGCGTCTTGTTTTTGCTTTTCCTTAAATGACCCAACCATTTTCAAAATTCATATTCTTAGGATCTATCAATGCCTTAAACTCTTCTGCAAATATGGTCGCTATGTTTTTGCTCATTGAGTGGAAATTCTTGTCAAACTGACCCACTAAATCCTATTTAAAGTGACCCGGGTATTCCTGTTTAAATTGACCCACCCTAGAAAAAGTGTGTATTAAATAACTTGTATGGTTATAACCAACAAAAATAACCATGGCAAATACACATTTAGACATGAGGAAAATCAAACAATTATATCGTTTATATACCCAAGGGGTTAGTAAACGAAAAATCAGCAAGCAACTTGGGATATCCAGGAATACCGTTCGTAAATATATAGGGCTTCTTACCAAGAGTAAACTCACCAGCTCAGAAGTTGACAGTCTTAGTTTTGAAGAGCTCCGTTTATTGTTACGTATAGACGAGACTCAGGTTACTACACGTCACAGTTATGTTTTTAAGTTCTTCCCCCTGATGAGCAAAGAACTTAAAAAGGTAGGTGTTACCCGTTACATGATCTGGGAGACCTACTATCAGGACAAAAAAGTATTTATCTCCTATTCCAGATTCTGTCACCTCTACAGAGTATGGTCCCGTACCCAGAGCCCCGTGATGCGTTTTGTCCACAAGGCAGGCGATAAGATGTTTGTAGACTTTACAGGCAAAAAGCTACAGGTGATAGAGCCATCAACAGGTTTGATCAAAGAGATGGAGGTGTTTGTCGCTATACTGGGGGCTAGTGGCTATACCTATGTAGAGGCTTGTCCTTCACAAAAACGTGAGGATTTTATAGGCTGTATGGTTAATGCCCTACATTTTTTTGGAGGCGTTCCTAGAGCGATAGTAACCGATAACTTAAAGTCGGCTGTTACCAAGAGCAGTAAGTACGAACCGATATTAAATGAGAGCTTACTGGCCATGGCTACCCATTATGATACCACGATACTACCAACCAGAACGTACCGTCCAAGAGATAAAGTATTGGTAGAGAATGCCGTTAAGATTATTTATACAAGAGTTTTTGCTATGTTAACCAATGATTTTTATACCCTTAGTGCTTTAAATGAGGCTATATTAGAGCTAACAGCTAAACATAACAGGATCAACTTCCAATCCAGAGACTGCTGTCGGTTAGATTTATTTACCTCTTTAGAACAGGATGCTTTACTGCCACTGCCTGTTGAGAAATATCAAATACGGGAATATCTACTGGGCACTGTATATAAGACCTCTCACATACACATTAATAAAGACAAACATCATTATAGTGTTCCTTATGGGTACATCGGCAAGAAAGTCCGTATCATTTACACTAAAGATACTGTTGAGATCTATTATAAACAAAAACGTATTGCCATCCATAAAAGAGGGTTAAAACGTTATGGGTATACTACAGACAGGGATCATATGCCATCTACCCACCGTTATGTAGCAGACTGGAACCCTGATACCTTTTTGAATTGGGCTGGTGGTATCGGGGAGCATTGTAAAACTTTTATCACTTTATTATTGGCAAAAAGGCAGCATCCTGAACAGTCCTATAAATCTTGTGCGGGTGTATTGGGGCTATCTAAGAAAGTAGGGAACCAACGCCTTAACAATGCCTGTAAACGGGCTCTGGATTATGAACGTATCAATTACCAAAGTATAAAAAGCATCCTTGAAAAAGGATTAGACTATATACAGGAAGACACCAATACGGAATCCTCCATTCCTAAACATGATAACATCAGAGGAGGCAATTACTATAAATAATTAAACCATTATATATTATGAATGATCAAACATTACAACAAATGAAACAGTTAAGGCTATATGGTATGCATAGAGCCTTTGAGACAACACTGGAAGCTAACCATCTAAAATACACCAATGACGAACTGGTTGCCTATTTATTACAATCTGAATGGGACGATAAGCATAACAGGAAAATAGAACGTCTGACCAAGGCTGCCAGATTTAGGTATAAAGCTGCCGTAGAACAAATATCCTTTGAACCTAACAGAATGATCGATAAAAACCTATTTATGAGGTTTACCTCCTGTGAATTTATTAAAAACAAAGAGAACATCCTGATCACAGGAAGTACCGGGGTAGGAAAAAGTTTTATTGCTTCTGCTATTGGATACCAGGCCTGCTCCCAAGGTTATAGGGTTAAATACTATAACATCAACAAACTCTTTGGTAAGCTTAAACTCGCTAAAGCCGATGGGTCATACCTCAAAGAGATCGATAGAATAGAAAGGCAGGATTTACTTATACTTGATGACTTCGGGCTTCAGGAACTGGACAATAACAAAAGGCAGGCCTTTATGGAAATTATTGAAGACAGGCATGGTAAACGTTCCACCATCATCGCATCGCAGTTACCTGTCATGGGGTGGCATCAAATTATTGGGGAACAAACCATTGCTGATGCTATTTTAGACCGATTAGTACACGCTGCTCATAGGGTAGAACTCAAAGGAGAATCTATGAGAAGAAAAAGAAAATAATAATGTTAATTTTTATATTTTTATAAGCAATAAAACCACTCTTTTTAGAACCTGTTTTACTATGCGCAATTTAAACAGGAATGGGTGGGTCAACTTCACAGGAATTTACACTTAAACAACAGAAAATAACAACTGTCTGTCAGATTAAGTCTTACTCATTACAAATTATAATACTTTTGTGCTCACTTCCTCTTAAGTTTAAGAAAAATCGGGGTGTATGATAAAATGGGAGATATGGTCTTATTCTTTTCTATATTATACGATTAAAAGAAATACCCCAAGTCTCAATGCAAGCCTTGGGGATTATTACTTTTAATAATTAAACTTATTTTTTTATTACTAGTCGCTTACTTTCCTTCCATAAATCAGAAGTTATTTCTAAAATATAAATTCCATCTGATAACTGGCTTGCATCAACTTTCCACCTGTGATTACCTGCTTTATTAAATACTTTTCTTTCTGATAATAAACGCTGCCCAGAAAGATTATAAATATTATAAGTAACATCAGTTACTTTGGTAATACCAAAATCAATATTGAAATGTCCATCAGATGCATTCGGATGAATTATCAAATCTGTTAGAGGTATATCCTCTGCTTCATTAACCACTTCTATACTCCTACTCTTTGCTGAAGATTTGGATGAAACAGAAACAAAGCTTCCAAATACTTGCACTTCTGCAAGGCTTAAAGTTCCCGTTCCTTCCAATTGAATTCGAATGTACCTACCTGTTTTATTTACTAATTGCTTAGTAAGATTACTCGCCTGACCAGAAAAATGGTAATCTGTAACTCCTAATTGACCTTGCACATCTGATACTGTATTAGAAGTAAAAGGAACATCAGATACAAACAAATGAAAATTGATTAAACGTTCACTGCAACAATCCGTACGGTTGTAGACTCTTATTTCTTTAATATTTGCCAATTTACCAAGATCTACTTGCCACCAAGGTTCTGAAATGTTATGAAGAGTATGTGTAAAATCTGGAGAAATTCCTGTTATAACACCATCCACTGCCCTTGAAGCTCCATATAAGCCACTGCTGTGGTCATTAGATTGAGTAGCTGCTTTATTTAAAGCTAGATTTTCAATTTTTGATCGTGTATTTTCATATTCATTATACACTTCTGTTCTGCCAAGAGCTTTTTTCCAAATTTTTATCTCATCAATATATCCGTTATAATTTTTGCTATGATCCTGAGACCATTTCCCTATTAGCGTTTTAATTCCTCTTTTTCTGAAAGGAAGATTAACAGTATTCTCTCCTACTATAGAACCGTTTATATAAAGCTCTTTCAATGTAGTGCCGTCACTTTTTGGTTTCATAACGAGGGTAATATGCTGCCAATCATCATTAGCTAAACTCAAAGATGGCGAAATAGGATTATATTCTAACCAATAATACAATCCGTCAGTATTATTATGATAGGTATAAAAACGAATACCATTATCTGTATTGGCTCTAGTCATAGACCAAGAATCCGCATCTAAAAGTCTGGCATAGGCATCTCCCCAATTATCTGTTCTCATCCAAACTGAGGCGGTTAACTCTCCTCCATAATCTGACGGATGAAAATCAAAGTTGGTATCTATATAATCATCAACACCATCAAATTTAGCTACTTCACCTCGTTTTAAGTCGTCAACTAATGCAACTCCATTGTGAGCCGTACCATGCCTCTGATATGTAGATTGATCATTAAAATCTCCATTAAATGTGTAGTGAGCTATTAGTGGCTCGTATTTCTTTGTTGAATTAAACTCTGTTTCTATTTCTGCTGCTGTAAATGCCTTCTTCCATATTTTAACATCATCCATAAAACCTTCGAAGTTTTTTGTGTCATCAACAGACCATTTCCCAATTAACATATTTACTCTATTTTTTCTTAAGGGAAGATTTGCGCTTCCATAACTTACCTTTTTACCATCAACATAGAGTTCTTTTAAAGTACCTCCTGTACCGTTAGGTTTCATTACTAAAGCAACGTGGTGCCAATTTTTACCTGTTAAACTTAGATTTGGCTTTATATAATAATAAAGGCCATCTGTATTATTATGATAGGTATAAAAACGAATACCTTCTCCTATATTATCACGGGTCATAGACCAGGAATCTGCATCTAAAAGTCTGGCATAGGCATCTCCCCAATTATCTGTTCTCATCCAAACTGAGGCGGTCAACTCTCCTCCATAATCTGACGGATGAAAATCAAAGTTGGTATCTATATAATCATCAACACCATCAAATTTAGCTACTTTACCTCGTTCTCCGTCATTTATATAAGTCACGCCATTATTACTTCCATGACGTTTGTAACCAGAGGCATCTTCTGCATTATCTTCAAACTTATAATGTGCCAATAGATCCGAACCTACATAATTGGTTTCAATTTCTTGTGGGCTCAATGCTTTGCTCCAAACCTTCATATCATCGAGATATCCCTTAAAGGCATTGTTCTCATAACTATCCCGGCGACCTATATACAAAGCTTTTGCATATTCATTGATGTCCAATGATAATTTGGGATTCCCTTCCTTATGTATTATTCGGGAACCGTCGAGATATACAGAGAAATTGACCGAACCGTTATCTTGGGTATCAATAACAACTGCTATATGGTGCCATTTATTGTCAATGACCCCTGTATTATATACTGCATTATAATTAATGCCGTTACCATATGTCCCGTCTCCATAACTAAATCTACTATTCGTTGCCAATTCTATACCTTGGGTATGTACAAGTCTTAAGCTAAAAGTAGAGAAATCAAACAAATACCTTTCATATTGTGGTATGTTGGTTTTCATCCAGATTTCTGCGGTTAAATCACCATTGTAAGCATCTGGGTCAAAACTATAAGCGACCTTGATTTGGTGATCTTCTTTATCATAATGGGCCACCATGCCTCTTTCGGAATCGTCAACATAACTGGGATTAAAGTACGCAAAATGACCATCGTAATAATGTTCTCCATGGTATTCATTACCCGAACTGTCTGTTGGTCCATCATCCAATTTGAAA
>NZ_JBSHNS010000564.1:0-10410 GCF_053601635.1 Pontimicrobium sp. MEBiC01747 | reverse complement strand
CTATAAAAGCCAACAATAATACAATAGCCGTTTTAGGAAATGCACATTTTGTAGGAACATATAAACGAGAAGTATTTAATACATTACCCAAAAATGGAAGCAAATATAAATTAGGAGGAGACAGCGAACATATCTATATGGATTCTCCAGTGGTTAAATATGGAGGTTATAGATTAGCGACCTATAATAATTATGCTTATCACATAGGGAATACCTCAGAAGATTGGGTAGAAGAAGCATTTAATAGCTTAAAAGAAGAACAGAAAACATACAGTACATTTAAAGACCTTAAAGAATTAAAAAGTAAGAGATTTAACTATATCCTTTCAGAAAAGATATTTAAAAAACTATTTACAGTAAAACCAATAAAGAAACTTATTTTTAAACAAAAAGGTCTAACAAAAACACAATTAGAACATTTTATAAATTAACTTGATAACACTAGTATTAACATATAGAAATAGAGATTTACGATTAGTAAAAAACTGTTTAAACTCTTTAGATAGGCAAACAAATAAAGAATTTAAAGTAGTATTAGTAGACTATGGAAGTGTCGCTAATTATAGAAATGAATTAGAAACACTTGTAAAAAACTATTCTTTTATACAATTAATTCAATGTAATACAAATCAAGAATTATGGTGTAAATCTAGAGCCATTAACATCGTTTTAAAACAATGTGAAACAAATTATTTCTTTGTAGGAGATATAGATATGATGTATCATTCAAAGTTTGTTGAAACATTAAAAACGATAAAGAAAGATGAAATCACTTATTTTCAAGTTGGATTTTTAAATGAAGGAGAATCTAAAAAAGAACAAGAATTTTTAGAATATATAATCAATTTCAAGTCTACAAAAGAAGCTACAGGAATGACATTATACCCTACAAGTATTTTAAAGTCTATTAATGGCTATGATGAATTTTACAACGGCTGGGGAAGCGAAGATACAGATGTACACATACGATTAAGAAATGCAGGACATAGAATCAATTTTTATAATGAAACTATATTAATGTTACACCAATGGCATCCAAAACAATACCGTTCTAAAAGCAGTTTAGCACCATTTCACTCGCAATTAGAACAAATAAATGCCAGTTATTTAGCATTTGTAGAACAATCTAAAAAAGTAAAAGCAAATACCAAATTCAATTGGGGTGTTTATAAAGACAGTGATTATGAAACGTTAAAAAATATAGAAAAATATTACTCAATATCTAATAAAAAAGCAGAGGTCTTAGCATTTATTAATGCCATCCTACTCACAGAAAAAGGTGTTTTAAAAGTAACAATAACACAACATGAAGCCTACAAATCCGTAAAAGAAATATTAAAAGGACTATTAGGAAAAAAAACAATAGCGTTTTTAAGTTTAGAAGACGTTAATGATATAATATTAAGCTGTGTTATTAATCAATTAAGAACTAGCGCCTATCAATATCAATTTAACAAGGTCAAGAAGACTATAGAATTAATTATTAAATTGTAATGTTATGCGTATTTTAATGGTTTCCATGAATTCAATCCATTTCCAACGATGGGCGAGCCAGCTTGAAAATAGTGAACATAACATCTTTTGGTTCGATATTAAAGATGGAGCAAAAGTATCTAGTTTAAAATGGGTAACCTCATTTCAAGGTTGGAGGCATAAATTTCCTAAACTAAAAGGGAGAACATTTATTAAAAAGAATTTCCCTAAATTGAATAAAAGTATTTTAGAACATGATGTAGAAAGCGCTTTCGAAAAAGTATTATTAGAAGTAAAGCCAGATGTGGTACATAGCTTTGTATTGCAAATATCATGTTTACCCATTTTAAATGTTATGAATAAAAACCCAAAGATAAAATGGGTGTATTCAGCATGGGGAAGTGATTTATACAATACAAAAAACAAACCTAATTACGAGTCAGAAGTTTACAGTGTACTATCTAAAATAGATTATTTATTTACAGACTGTAATAGAGATTTTGAAATAGCTAAAAAAAATGGATTTAAAGGTCATTTTTTAGGTGTTTTTCCAGGTGGCGGCGGTTATAAAATAGAAGCGCATGAAAATCATCTTATACAAAAAACAGAAGGTAGATCTGTTATTTTAGTAAAAGGGTACCAAGGAGAATTAGGGAGATGTATAGAAGTATTAAAAGCACTTAAAACATTAGCAAAACCATTAAGCACCTATAAAATAGTTGTTTTTGGAGCACATGAAGAAGTAAAAACATATATAAAGCAAACCAATTTAAAAGCAGATTTAAACATAACAGTACTAACACAATCTTCGCATTTAGAAATTTTAAAATTAATGGGAGAAGCCTACATTTATATAGGAAACAGTATGTCAGATGGTATGCCAAATACACTTTTAGAAGCCGTAATAATGGGAGCTTTTCCAATACAGTCTAATCCAGGAGGCGCAACAGAAGATGTTATTATAAATAACAAAAATGGCTTGTTAATAGAGAAACCCACAGATGTAGAACACATTGCGAAACTTGTAGAACAAGCTATTATAAATAAAGAATTAGTAGAGAACGCATTTCAGTACAATCAAACAAAAATGAAACCAGCTTTAGCTTATAATAATATTAAGGCGAAGGTATTAAAAGCATACAAAAGTATATCTTAGTAGTATGATTATCTATCAATCTAAAATAATAGAACGCGACTCGTTTTCGTATTTAGAAACAGTTTTTGAAACCAAAAATGAAACAAAAACATTATGGTATAAAATACCAAGTCTATATAAAAACCAATTAACAACCCAAAACTTAGATGCCGCAGTTGTAGGATTATTGGTTTTGGCTATGAAAAATAACGAAGACATTATAGTAAAAGGAACACTGTCTTCTAAACTAAACTATACATTAAATAACTATTTAATAAAAGCATTACATTTATCTAACGCAACATATCATGAAATTAAAATAATCCCTGAAGCAACCTCTACAGATACCTTAAACAACGGTAAAAACATAGCAACAGGCATATCTTGTGGTATAGATTCCTTTTCAACAATAGCAACACATACCAATACTCGTAAACAATACGATGTTAATTGTTTAACCTATTTTAATGCAGGGTCTCATGGAGTCTTTCAAGGAGAAATAGCAGGAAAACTTTATGCGAAAAGACTAAATAATGTAGAGCAATTTGTACAAAAAATGGGATTACCATTATTAAAACTAGATACCAATGTCTATAATTTAGTAGGTGTCGATTTTCAAAAATTACACAGTATCTACCATATATCTTGCGTTTTGGCACTTCAAAACGGTATTAGTACGTATTACTACTCATCAGCATTTAGATTTGATTATTTTAAACTAAATAAAGATGATACTAGCGATTGGGACAATCTATTACTCAATTATTTGCAAACAGAATCTACTCAATTCTATTCCTCAATGGCGCAATATAATAGATTTGAGAGAACGGAAATAGTAGCACATTATAAGCCGTCTTATAATTATTTAGATGTATGTACAAGTTATACAGACAATGATAAGATAAATTGTTCTAAATGTGATAAATGTATGCGAACACAACTATCCCTAGAACTATTAGGAGAGTTAGAAAATTATAAAAATGTATTTAATATAGAAGTTTATAAAAAACATAAAGATACCTATATTGGTAAATTATTATATACAAAAGAAAAACATCAAATAAATAAAGATTTATATCTAAAACTGGAGGAAAAAAATATGATCAAACCAAAACACTATATAATCAATACCTTTCCTACACTAAAAAAAAGAATATCTAGATTTATAAAAAAATAAAAGCCTTAAAACGTTAAGAAAACAATAGTATACAAAGAATATGAGTATAAAATTATACAAAGCATCCAGTTTTAAATATACCCCATTTGAAGATTTCATAGAAGGAGACTTAGCTTTTATAAATGAAAACGATATTGTAATAGTAGATAAAATAAAAGAAGCAGATATTATTATCTCTCAAAATTATAAACACCTAAAAAAGCATTTTTGGAGAGGTGTTTTTGGAAACAAAAAGTTTTTAATATGGACGTTAGAGTCTAGGTTTGATACGCATTTTAGTAGTGAAATAAAAGTATTCTTTAATTTGGTTAATTGCCATATCATGAATGTCTATACCAAAGATGTTTTTGTTACTAATGTTACGTTTCGTAGTCGATTAATAACAAATAAATTAAAATTAGTACCTCAGGACTTTAAGTTAAAATCTAAAAAAGTTGTGGCATTAATGTCTTTTTATAAAGGCTTAAACTCTGAAGCATTAATAAGAGATGGAGATAATATAGATTTAATAAAGTTAAGAACAGAAATAGCATTAAAAGGGCATGAAATAGATGCAATGGATGTATATGGAAAAGGATGGCCAGAAGGAATCTCAAAAGAAGATTCCAGAGAAGGCAATTGGGTAGAACGAAAAAGACAACTAGTAGATAATTATCACTTTAATCTATCGTTTGAAAATACAGCAGCCTATAACTATGTAACCGAAAAAATATGGGATAGTATAGAAAATTATTGCTTACCAATTTATTACGGAAAGCATACAAATATATATGAATTATTTCCAGAAAACAGTTTTATAGATTATTCTAAATTTGATAATCCAGAAGCTCTATTCGAATTCATTTCGAAAATGACAAATGAAACATTTATAGAGCGAATGAATAATTGTATAAAAGTTTATAATGCAATATGTGAAAAAGGAAGTACATTTGGTGTTAGCGAAAGACAAAAAATGTTAGACAATATTGTGTCTAGAATAAAAAAAATACATAAAACAAAATAAAAACTATATTGCCACTTTGTAGAAAGCAATATATAGTACATTAAATAAAATACAAACAAATGAAAATAGCTTTAATTACAGGAATAAATGGACAAGACGGTTCCTATTTAGCAGAATTATTGTTAGAGAAAGGATATGAAGTACACGGTATAATTAGAAGAAGTTCTACCTTTAATACAGAGCGAATAGAACATTTGTATATAGATACACTTTTAAAAGATATACACGAAAAACAAAACATAAAACTGCATTATGGCGACATGACAGATGGCTCTAATTTAATACGATTAGTACAAGAAATCAAGCCAGACGAAATATACAATTTAGCAGCACAATCGCATGTAAAAGTATCTTTCGATATGCCAGAATATACTGCGGAAACAGACGGAGTAGGAACGTTAAAACTATTAGAAGCAATAAGAATCTGTGGCTTAGAGAAAAAAACGAGAATATACCAAGCCTCAACATCAGAGTTGTACGGTAAAGTACAAGAAATACCCCAAACAGAAACAACACCATTTTACCCACGTTCACCATACGGAGTCGCAAAACTATATGCATTTTGGATTACTAAAAATTATAGAGAGTCCTATGATATGTATGCAGTAAACGGAATTCTATTTAACCATGAATCTGAAAGAAGAGGAGAAACCTTCGTAACCCGAAAAATTACATTAGCAGCAGCAAGAATAGCACACGGCATTCAAGATAAACTGTATTTAGGGAATTTAAATGCAAAGCGAGACTGGGGCTATGCCAAAGACTTTGTAGAATGTATGTGGCTAATGTTGCAGCAAGAGCAACCAGAAGACTATGTAATAGGAACAGGAGTACAACACACCGTTAGACGATTCTGTGAATTAGCCTTTAAAGAAGCAGGTATAACATTACGTTGGGAAGGAGAAAACGAAAATGAAAAAGGAATTTGTGTAGAAACAGGAAAAACATTAATAGAAGTAGACCCTAACTATTACAGATTAGCAGAAGTAGAAACACTATTAGGAAACCCTGCAAAAGCAAAAGAAAAATTAGGTTGGAACCCTCAAAAAACATCTTTTGAAGATTTAGTGAAAATAATGGTACGTCACGATTTAGATTACGTATTAAGGTTTAAATCTAATACTAAATAAATGACAATTCTATTAACAGGAGGAACCGGAATGGTCGGGAAAAACATTCTCGAATACAATGAGAATGTTACCAATCCCTATACAATATTAGCACCTTCAAGAAGTACGCTAAATCTGGAAGATTATAACGCCGTAAACAATTACATTAAAAAACATAAACCGGACTATATTATACATGCAGCAGGTTTAGTAGGCGGTATTCAAGATAATATAGCGCGTCCAGTTAATTTTTTGGTAAAAAACCTTGAAATAGGAAAAAACCTAATCTTAGCAGCCAAAGACAATAAAGTAAAACACTTTATAAATCTATCGAGTTCTTGTATGTATCCTAGAGAAGCCGTTAACCCATTAGGAGAAGAACTTATTTTAAAAGGAGAGTTAGAACCAACAAACGAAGGCTATGCATTAGCAAAAATAGTAACAACTAGACTTTGTGAGTATATTAATAAAGAAGATAATTATTATCAATATAAAACCGTAATACCATGTAACCTATATGGTAAATACGATAAGTTTTCTCCTCAGCATTCGCATATGGTGCCAGCAGTAATTAGAAAAATAGATGAAGCTAAAATAAATGGAGATGAGCAAATTACTATTTGGGGAACAGGAGAAGCAAGGCGAGAATTTATGTATGCAGAAGATGTAGCCGATTTTATTTTCTACGCAATAGAACATTTTGAAACTATGCCACAAAACATAAATGTAGGCTTAGGTTACGATTATACTATAAACGAATATTACGAAAAAATAGCAGAAGTTATAGGATATAAAGGTTCGTTTGTTCACGATACGACAAAACCAGTAGGTATGATGCAAAAACTAATAGACGATACCAAATTAAATACCTTTGGTTGGAAAGCTAAAACTGCATTAGTAGAAGGTTTAAAAAAAACCTATAATTATTATAAAAGCGAAGTATTAAATGATTAAATATCCATTAGCAACATCCACTTGGGATGATAAAGAAATAGAAGCTATTAATACTGTAATAGCAAGTGACATGTATACAATGGGTAAACATGTAAAACAATTTGAAACAGAATTTGCATCTTTTATAGATTCCAAATACTGTGTTATGGTTAATTCTGGGTCTTCAGCTAATTTATTAGCAGTAGCAGCATTATTTTATACCAAAAACCCAAAGCTAAAAAGAGGAGATGAGGTTATTGTACCAGCTGTATCATGGTCTACAACTTATTATCCATTATACCAATACGGATTAAAATTAAAATTTGTAGACGTCGATTTACAAACATTAAATTTCGACTTAGAGCAATTAGAACAAGCCATTACAGAAGATACTAAAATGATATTTGCAGTAAATCTGTTAGGAAATCCTAACGATTTTGACGCAATCAATACTATTATAGGTTCAAGAGATATTATTCTATTAGAAGATAATTGCGAATCTATGGGAGCAGAATACAAAGGAAAACAAGCAGGAACCTTTGGAGTAATGGGAACATTCTCTACATTCTTCTCTCACCATATGGCAACAATGGAAGGCGGTTTGGTAGCAACAGACGATGAAGAATTATACCACGTTTTAATAGCATTAAGAGCACACGGTTGGACAAGACACCTTCCCAAAGAGAATAAAGTAGCTAATAAAAGTGACGATTGGTTTACAGAATCCTTCAGGTTTGTTTTGCCAGGATATAATGTAAGGCCAGTAGAAATGAGTGGGGCGATAGGAGTACAACAATTAAAAAAGCTGCCAGATTTTTTAAAACACAGAAGAGCAAACGCTAAACAATTTCAAGAGCTATTTAAAGACCATAAAGACTTTTACATACAAGAAAATACAGATAATAGTAGTTGGTTTGGATTTAGCTTAATAATAAAACCAGAATCTAAAGTAAGTAGAAAAGAAGTAGTTGAGAAATTAACACAAAATAATATAGACTGTAGACCAATAGTAACAGGAGATTTTACTAAAAACGAAGTGCTAAAGTATTTTAATTATGAGGTTTTTGGTGAAATGAAAAATGCAAAATACTTAGATCAACATGGTTTGTTTGTAGGAAACCACCAAATCCCTTTAACAGAACAAATACAATTTTTGCATAAAATTCTGTCCTAAAAGAGCACGTAAACATAAAGCAATATTTAATAATTTTACCTTTTATCCTGTTTTTTAGCTATTTCGTCGCTAAAAAATGTATTTTAGCAGAATTATTAGATAACTGACGACTAAAATTAAATGAAGACAATAGGCTTTATCCCTTTGCGAAAAGGATCAAAAGGAATCCCCAATAAAAACAAGCGTAAAATGGTTGGAAGACCATTGTATACATGGGTGTTAGGAGAAGCATTGTTTTCTAACCTAGATGAAGTTTATGTCTACACAGACGATCAAGATATTATAGACTTTATAGCCAAAGAATACCATTGGACTAATAAAGTAAAAGCATTATTACGAAGCGATGAAAGCGCTACAGATACAGCATCTACAGAATTTGCAATATTGGAGTTTTGTGATAAAATAAACTATAACTTTGATGCTTTTTGTTTACTACAAGCGACATCGCCATTTACAAAAAGAGACGATATAAATGCTTGTTTAAGTAAATTAGAAAAGGATTACGATTCAGTATTAACAGTTGTAAATACACATCGTTTTTTATGGAATGCAGATGGCACACCAATAAATTATAACCCGCAAGCAAGACCAAGACGTCAAGATTTTAATGGTTTATTAGTAGAAAATGGTGCCGTATATACAACAACAAAAACAGCTTTACAAGAGACTAAAAATAGATTAGGAAATAAAGTTGCAGTTGTAAAAATGCCAGAAGAATCGTTACTAGAAATAGATTCAGAAAACGATTGGATTGCCGTAGAACACTTATTAATAGAACGCCAAAAAAGAGCAAAAGAATCAGCGAAAATCACACACGTTGTTTTAGATGTAGATGGGGTGTTTACAGATGGCACAATAACCTATACAAAAGATGGAGAGCATACTAAAAATTTCGATATGCGAGACGGTATGGGATTAGAAATTATGCGACAATTTAATATAGAAGTTATGATTATGACTTCAGAGCAATCCGAGTTAGTAGCAAAACGTATGCAGAAACTCAAAATTAAAAAGGTATACTTAGGCGTAAAAGACAAGTACAGTTTACTTCAAAATATATTACAAGAGCAAAATTTATCGATAAACAACTTTGCCTATTTGGGCGATGACGTAAACGATTTAACCAATATATGTAGTGTAGGTTGGTCATTAGCACCAAACAATGCAACAGACATCGTAAAACAGAATGCAGATATCGTATTATCTAAAAATTCTGGAGCAGGAGCCATTAGAGAAGCCTGCCAATTTATAATGAATTATAATAAAAGATTTTAATTTTACACAGAATATAGAAATGGAAGCGTATAAAAAACCTTATATCATTGCCGAAATTGGATGTAACCATAAAGGCGAAATGTCAATCGCTAAAGAATTAATAAAAGTAGCTAAAATATTCTGTAATGTCGATGCTGTAAAGTTTCAAAAAAGACATAATAAAGAACTATTAACAGAAGAACAATATAACCAACCGCACCCAAACCCAGTAAACTCTTATGGCGATACTTATGGCGCACATAGAGAATTTTTAGAGTTTGATGTTGAGCAGCATAGAGAATTAAAAAACTATTGCGAAGAAATAGGATTAACCTATTCAACATCGGTTTGGGATGTAACATCAGCAAAAGAAATAGCATCATTAAACCCAGAGTTTATAAAAATACCATCGGCATGTAATAACAATGTAGCCATGCTAGAATGGTTGTGCGAAAACTATAAAGGAGAACTTCATATTTCTACAGGAATGACAACCAAAGGTGAAATTGAAGATCTTGTAAACCTATTCAAAAAACATAATAGAAATAAAGACTTGGTACTATATAATTGCACATCAGGTTATCCAGTACCATTTCAAGACGTATGTTTATTAGATATTAATTTATTAATAGATAAATATAAAGACGATGTAAAGCATATAGGTTTTTCAGGACATCACTTAGGTATAGCAGTAGATGTTGCAGCTTACACATTAGGAGCTAACATAATAGAAAGGCATTATACAATAGATCGTACCTGGAAAGGAACAGACCATGCAGCTTCGTTAGAGCCAATGGGCTTACGTAAACTATCTAGAGATGTAAATGCAGTACACCAAGCTTTAGCATATAAGAGTCAGGATATTTTACCAATCGAGCAAGTACAACGCGATAAATTAAAAAACCAAAAAGGCTAATAATGTTTCAATCAAAAACCATTAGATTATTTTGGTGGAATGAAAAGAAACTTCAAGGAAAAACCAAAGAAAATTACGGTGACCTTTTAGGCAAATATCTTGTAGAAAAAATAGCCAATAAAAAAGCTGTTTGGACTAAACCATCGGCATTTTCGTTTCAAAATTTTTTCAGCCCTATCTATGTTACCATAGGAAGTATTCTAACAAATGTAAACGACAAATGTGTTGTATGGGGA
>NZ_JBSHNS010000563.1:0-381 GCF_053601635.1 Pontimicrobium sp. MEBiC01747 | reverse complement strand
GATTACTATGGCCAACACTGGCCTTCTTATAAAATTACTAAACATTTGTCTTGATTTTTAGGGATGGACTACTCTGCGTAGAGTTCTAGATTAGATATCGCTTTTTTAGGATTAACAAATTCATAATCTATTTGCTCCCCTTCTTTTACCAATCTTAATCCTTCTAACAATACTTTGTCATTTTCTGAAAGTCCTTTTTCTATAATAAAAAGGTGTGGCAATTCTGCTCCTATAACTACTTCTCTTTGTTGTATGCTATTGTTTTGGTCTAATACATAAACAAATTTTTTGTTTAATACTTCAAAAGTTGCTTTTTGTGGTATAATAAGCACATCTTTTAAAGGCACCTCCATTAAAACACTGCCTGTTTCACCGTGTCTT
>NZ_JBSHNS010000562.1:0-852 GCF_053601635.1 Pontimicrobium sp. MEBiC01747 | reverse complement strand
CTATAAACGATATGGTAAGAATTGGCGACTGGATTACTTTTGAAAAATATGGTGCCGATGGTGATGTTACAGAAATTAATTTAGCAACTGTAAAGGTTCAGAATTTTGACAAAACCATTACAACAATTCCAACTTACGCTTTAATTTCAGATTCTTTTAAAAATTGGCGAGGTATGACCAATTCTGATGGTAGACGTATTAAACGTGCTATAATTATAAAACAAAGTAGTATAAAATACTTAACGCCAGAAGCTATAAAATCTCTAAGAAAAATATCGTTAATTGCAGAGTATTTAAACAGTCAACAAAACAAAATAAACGACTACAATACTTTAAACAACATAGATAAAACGACATTAATAAATGGTAGAAACCTAACGAATATTGGTGTTTTTAGAAAATACATAGATAGCTATATTAATGAGCACTCTGGCATTAATAAGGATATGATGATTATGGTAAGACAATTACCTCCTACTTCTCAAGGTATTCCTTTAGAAATTTATGCTTTTAGTAGCGATAAACGTTGGGCTAATTATGAGTACATTATGGCCGATATTTTCGATCATATCTTAGCGGCTGTTTCTTACTTTGATTTAGAGGTTTTTGAGTTACCAAGTTCTATTAAGGATTTTAATACTTCTGTAGTAAGCTAAAGTTTTATTTTTAGTATTAATCGAAAATACGTCCGTAATAATTAAGGTCTACAATTTCTCCTTTCGTGGTTTTATAATCTCGTCGTATGGTACCTTCTAGCTTGAAATTGTTTTTTAATATTACACTTATGCTTCCTAGGTTTTTACTGCTTGCTCTACAGAGTAACTTTTTAAAGTGGTACTTGCTAATAATAGA
>NZ_JBSHNS010000561.1:0-18006 GCF_053601635.1 Pontimicrobium sp. MEBiC01747 | reverse complement strand
CTGCTATTCACTTTAAAAAGAATATTAAAGGCTTTAATAAGTTGAAAAAGCTATTTTTAATAGATGTAAAACTGTCCAATGGATTTCCTAACTTATTAAAAAATAAAAGTTTAGAAGAACTAGTTTATATAGGTGAAAAAGATGTAGATACAATGCCTAATTTTATAGGGAATCAATCGCATTTAAAAACATTAGTTTGGCGTTATAGTAATATAAAAAAAGTCCCCGAAAAATTAAATAAAACAAGACCCAAGGTCGTTAATTTAGATAATAATAAGTTAGAAGAAATTGATGCAGTTTTAGATATGGCAAAAGCAGCAACCTCTTTCTCTTACGATATTAATAATATTCCATACCAAAAAAGAACACAATACAACACACTAATTTATCCTAACGGGCAACTCGCAGAAACACCAGAGGATAAAATAGAATTAGATACTCTGTTTAAAATAAGAAGCATTCCGTTTAATCCTAAAAAACGAAAAGATCAAGCAACAGTAATTAATAAAATATATAGGTTAAAAAAATACGTTAGTTTAGATAGGAAAGCTTTAAAAAAAGAAGGCGTATTTAAAGCTATTAAAAATAGAGGAACTTATAGAACGGTCTCTTTTAAAAACCCTAATAATTACGCAGAGAAGTACCGCGCATTTTCCAATAAAGACATTAATACTCTAGAATACTATCTAAACGTTATAGAAACGTACAATATAGACCCATTAAACTTTTTTAAAATAATACAATACAATACTAGAGCGGTAACTTACAAAAGCTATTTTCCAATAGAAGAATTTACAAATGTAGACACATTACAAAGCTACCATAACACCTACACAGGATATGAGTTTTTAGAACATAATATAAGTAAAGGTACTTTCGATTACGGGAAACTAAAGCATTTACGAAAAGCAGTTGCAAATGGACAAGAAGGCATAGAAAACGTTTCTAAAATAAAAGGACTACAATATTTAGAAATTAAAAATATAATGGAGGTAAAACAAATTCCAAACTGTTTTTGCGAACTTAAAACGCTAGATACCATATTTGTTTTAGATCCAGAAAGAAAAAAGTTCAACTATACTATTGAAGCAGAAGTAACCAGTTTTAATACTACATTAGAAAGTATTAGAGCAACTGAAGATAAAGAGCTTGAGCGCTATGCTATAGAAGAACATAAAAAAAGAGAAGCATTGTTAAAACAAATGAAAGCCTTTAAAGACCGTACACTATTGGATTACAAACATATAAAAATACCAGATTGTGTAAAAAAAATGCCCCTTACATTTGCCACTTATTCTGGTATGGAAGAAAAATAAACGACATATAAAATAGAAAACATGAAACAAACACACCTCTTTCAAATCCATCCCATACTACCAGTAAAAGATGTTGTAGAAGCTTTGTCGTTTTATGTAAACAGACTAGGATTTAAAATTGCTTTTGCTAACGATTCTAAAAAACCAACCTATGCAGGAATACGTCGAGACCATATAGAAATACATTTACAATGGCACGATGCTAAAGAGTGGCAGGCAGGTTTTAATACACCAATGCTACGTATAGTAACCCAAAATATAGACGTTTTATATGAAGAGTATAAAGATAAAAACGTCTACCATGAAAACACAAAAGTACGAGATACAGATTGGGGAACCAGAGAATTTGCATTTTACGATTTGTATAGTAATGGCCTTACTTTTTATCAAGAACTATAAGTAAAAAAACGATTTTAAACTAAGTTTAAAATCGTCTTCTTTATAAAAACCACTTGCAAAGACACGTTTTTAATGTGCGTAAGGGGTTCGTTTATTTTTGGTCAATGCAAGTGATAAACAAGATAAGGTACAGTTAGTTTATATACTTGCTTCAAGAATTTTTGGCGTTAAATCTACTTCAATTTGGTTTTTTAAAATATCATCAAAGGTTTCTCGTTGTCTAATTAAATGTGCTTTGTTATTATGCCACAATACCTCTGCAGGACGATAACGAGAATTATAATTACTGGCCATAGAATAACAATAGGCGCCAGCATTTTTAAAAGCTAAAATATCTCCTTCGGTAATTTCTGGTATTCGTCTATTATTAGCAAAAGTATCTGTCTCGCAGATGTAGCCAACTACCGAGTAAAACCGTTCACGGCCATCAGGATTAGAAATATTTTCTATTTCATGCTGAGAACCATATAACATTGGGCGAATTAAATGATTAAAACCAGAATCTATTTGTGCAAAAACAGTTGAGGTCGTTTGTTTTACAACATTCACTTTTGCTAAAAACAGCCCAGCCTCACTAACCAAAAATTTACCAGGTTCGAAAGCTAGTGTTAATTGCTTCCCGTAATTTTTACAAAACATATTAAAACGTTGAGTAAGTTTGGTGCCAAACTCTTCAATATTAGTTTCAATATCTCCTGTTTTGTATGGCACTTTAAAACCAGACCCAAAATCTATAAACTCTAAGTTTTCAAAATGCTTGGCAGTATCAAAAAGGATTTCACTAGCATATAAAAACACATCAATATCTAAAATATCACTACCCGTATGCATATGTATGCCATTAATAGTCATATTAGTATTTTCTACAATACGTAAAATATGTGGGATTTGATGAATAGAGATTCCAAATTTACTATCTATATGTCCTACCGAAATATTAGTATTTCCGCCAGCCATTACATGCGGGTTAATACGTATACAAACCGGTATATCTGGATTTCGAGTGCCAAACTGTTCTAGTATAGACAGGTTATCAATGTTAACCTGTACACCTAATTTGGCAACAGTTTCTATTTCCTCTAAAGAGACGCCATTAGGCGTAAACATTATATGTTTAGCCGAAACACCAGCAGCTAGGCCTAATTGAACTTCCTGTATAGAAACGGTATCTAAACCCGCGCCAAGTGAATGTATGTACTTTAAAACAGAAAGGTTAGATAGCGCTTTAACAGCATAATGTATTTTTACCTTTTTTACTTTACTAAAAGCAGCTGTTAAGCGTTTGTATTGCGCAGCTATAGTTTCTGTATTATAAACATAAAGAGGGCTCCCGTAGTCTTTTGCAATTTTTAGTAAATGATGCTGTTGCATAACTTTAATTTTTTTTCAAAGGTATTTTATTAGCCGTTTATAAAAATTTTTTAAACATATTATTACATATTTTAAACAAGTTGTTAATTATTTAACAATGTAAAATTCTATAACTAATTTTCATAATTAAATATTAGGGTAAGTAATTGTGATTATTTACTTTTGTCACTCTAAAATTTTACTTTTAATAAGATGAATTTACACGAATATCAAGGAAAAGAATTATTAAGCAGCTTTGGCGTACGTATTCAACGTGGTATTGTTGCACAAAATGCTGACGAAGCAGTAGAAGCAGCAAAAAAATTAACTGAAGATACTGGTACAGGTTGGCACGTTATAAAAGCACAAGTTCACGCTGGTGGTCGTGGAAA
This sequence comes from Pontimicrobium sp. MEBiC01747, assembly GCF_053601635.1. Classification (NCBI taxonomy): domain Bacteria; kingdom Pseudomonadati; phylum Bacteroidota; class Flavobacteriia; order Flavobacteriales; family Flavobacteriaceae; genus Pontimicrobium; species Pontimicrobium sp. MEBiC01747. The sequence continues at coordinate 14,549 of NZ_JBSHNS010000561.1, read as the reverse complement.
AGGTGGTGGAGTAAAACTAGCTAAAAATTTAGACGAAGTAAAGTCTATAGCTGGACAAATCATCGGGATGGATTTAGTAACACCTCAAACTTCTGCAGAAGGTAAACGTGTACACCAAGTATTAGTGGCTGAAGATGTATACTATCCAGGAGAAACTGAAACGAGTGAATTTTACATGTCTGTATTATTAAATCGTGCTAACGGACGTAACATGATTATGTATTCTACAGAAGGTGGAATGGATATTGAAACAGTTGCAGAAGAAACACCACATTTAATATTTACAGAAGAAATAGACCCAGCAACAGGAATTTTACCTTTCCAAGCTAGAAAAGTAGCCTTTAACTTAGGATTATCTGGTTTAGCTTTTAAAGAAATGACAAAGTTTGTGACGTCTTTATATAAAGCTTACGTAGAATCAGATTCTTCATTATTTGAAATTAACCCTGTTTTAAAAACAAGTGATAACAAAATAATGGCTGTAGATGCTAAAGTAACTATAGACGATAACGCATTATACAGACACAAAGATTTAGCTGAATTACGTGATTTACGTGAAGAAAGCCCAATTGAAGTAGAAGCAGGAGCTTTAGGCTTAAACTATGTAGACTTAGACGGAAACGTTGGGTGTATGGTTAACGGTGCTGGTTTAGCAATGGCAACTATGGATTTAATTAAGCAAGCTGGTGGAGAGCCAGCTAACTTTTTAGATGTTGGTGGTACTGCAGATGCAGCACGTGTAGAAGCGGCATTTAGAATTATATTAAAAGATCCAGCAGTAAAAGCAATCTTAATTAACATATTTGGTGGTATTGTACGTTGTGACCGTGTGGCACAAGGTGTAGTAGATGCATATAAAAATATGGGAGATGCAATTAAAGTACCAATTATTGTACGTTTACAAGGGACTAACGCAGACATCGCTAAAGAATTAATAGACAGTTCTGGACTAGATGTTATGAGTGCTACAGAATTCCAAGAAGCAGCAGATAAAGTACAAGAAGTTTTAGCGTAAGCTAACTTACTTTACCATAATAGACAAGAGAGCAGTATTTTTATACTGCTCTTTTTTTGTGCTGAATTTTAATTTCGTTTACTTCTAAATAATTACATTCAACTTAGTTTTAAGTTTATTAACTTATAAATAAGTTGTGTAACTTAAAATTAAGTTATATGTTTGTATTGCTGATTAATAAAACTCATAAAGTAATGGTAACACTAACTAAGGTAGAAGAGAAGATTATGAAGATTCTTTGGGATATAGAAAAAGGATTCATTAAAGATATAATTGAAGAATATCCTAATCCAAAGCCTCCTTATAATTCAGTCTCAACAATTGTGAGGGTATTGGTACAAAAAGAAATTATAGGCTATAAAGCGTATGGTAAGTCTCACCAATATTATCCATTAATTAGTAAAGAAGACTACAGTAAAGGGCAAATGAAGCGTTTAGTTACCGATTATTATAATAACTCGCTATCTCAAGTGGTTAGCTTTTTTACAGAAAGCAAACAGTTAAAACAGAGCGAATTGGACGAAGCTATGCGTATGTTAGAAGCATTAAAAGACAAAAAAGAATGATAAAGTTTGCAATTTATTTACTAGAGTCTAGTGCTGTGCTTATTGCATTCTATTTACTGTATGAAGTCTTCTTAAAAAAAGAAACGTTCTTTAATTTTAATCGTTTTTACCTTCTAAGTGTGGTCTTGTTTTCATTGTTATTACCTTTTATGAGTTTCGATTTTAATAAAGGTAAAATAGCGGCAATAGACCATTCTATTGAAGAGTTTAACGATTTTAGAATGTCTTATTACGAGGCTATGGAAACCTGGGAATCTCAGGCTTTTAATAATTCAACACCTGTGGAAGCACCAGTTGTTTCTAATAAAAAGGAAAATAGCCCTGTAGACTGGGAAACTATTGTAATAATGATTTTACTAGGAGTATATATTTTAGGTGTTTTAGTTTGTTTGTCTAAGTTATTATGGACGTTAAGCCGATTAAAACGGATGATTTCTATATACCCTAAAACTAAAATTAATGGTGTAATGGTGGTAAATATACCAGATCCGTCTGCTTCATTTTCGTTTTTTGGTTATGCTTTCATTTATAGAGAAAAAATGAAGACTGCCGAAATAAATCAAATTATCGCCCATGAGAAAGTACACATAGAACAACGCCATTCTATAGACTTAATTTTTGTACAACTTATTGCTACATTTCTGTGGTTTAATCCACTAATTTGGAAGCTTATTAAATCTTTAAAAACAACACATGAATATATAGTAGATCAAAAAATAATTAATACAGGTTATTCCTTAGTAGCGTACCAGACCTTACTTTTAAGAGAGTTAGTCAGCAACAACTCATACGGGGTGGTACACAATTTTAATTTATCATTTATAAAAAAAAGAATAATCATGATGACAAACAATAAATCTGGATTTAGTAGTAAAATAAAAATAGGGTTAACAGTAATATGTACAGTATTATTTAGTCTAATACTATTTCAATGTAATTCTGAAAAAACAGATAATATTCCTGAGGAGCTAAAAAAATTAATGGCCAATAATAATAAGAATATACCTAAAGAATTAAAAGAACAAATGAGAAGGCAAGCAGAACTTGTGTTTTCCATATCAAATAATATAATATCGGTAGATGGAAAAACTATTGATATTAAAGATATTGAACCTATTCTTACAGAAGCTGGTATGGGACGACATTTTACAGTAAGATTTAAAATAGATGGAAATCAGAACATGAGAAAGCTAAGTGAAGTACAAGCTGAGTTGAGAAGAATAGATAGAAGGAAAGTGTTATATAATGGAGAGACAGACTCTGGAAAACAAATGATTCAACCATTTATAGTGCCTCCAATGCATTGGGCTAAACCTTCTCATGACGATTCTATCCCCGTAAAACCAGATTTAAGTAATGCAACGCATAATGGAACAGTTGCTACACTTGATGGTATTGAATACCTTAAAGTAAATGTAAGCGAAGATAAAAATATTAGAGAAGCCGTTTATAATTTTGTAAAAAGTCATATAACAAGACAATCTACAGCCTATTTAATACGAGTAGAGTATAATGATGAAGATAATTTTAAAAATTATTTAACGAATTTAGCTGAAGTATTTCAAGGTTTTGAGACTGTATATAAAGTACGTGCTCAAGAATTATACGGTAAAGATCATCAGGATTTAAAAAAAGAGGAATATATTTTTATTGGAAGAGAAGCACCGAAATCGGTTTTTATTGCAGGAAAATAAATTATTAATATAAAAGCGAAGATTAATTATTAAAATCTTCGCTTTTATGCTCATAATTAATCGATGTTATTTTAGTAATTAGATTTTAGTTTACTAAAGAATATAACAATAAATCCGTTAAAAAAATAACATAAAACAGCCCTATTACATTAGCTTAAATAGCTTCACATTTAGTTTACTTTAAAGTAACGATTACATACAGTTTTGGTAAGAGTAGTGTAACACGCTACTCTTTTTTTGTGCCTAATTTTGTCATGTAAATAATTAGCAGCAAAACATAAAAACAATTACGCTAATTAATAATAAAAAGAAAAAGATAAAACACAAAAAAAATGAAAACAGTAAAAGTATTAATGTTTGTATTAGCCATCACATTTACAAATTTAAGTATGGCAAACACTAACCCAGCAGAAAAAGAAGGAACAACATCTATTAGCAAAGCAATAGGAGTGTTATTAAGCAAGCCAGGATTTGAAATTAAAAAAGATTTATTGGCAGAGGTAACCTTTATGCTTAATGCAGAAAATGAAATTGTAGTACTAACAGTAGATACAGAAAGTACACAATTAGAGAACTACATAAAAACGAGATTAAACTATAATGAGTTAGCAATTAAACTGAGTACTAATAAAAAGTATAAAGTAGCTGTAAGACTTATAGTAGAAAACTAGTACATACTTAAACACTCTGTAATGAGTGAAGTTTTAAAAGTAGATTTGGTTTTGTCTGTATAAGTAGTAGCGACGTTACATGTTTTGATAAGCAAAACAATTCGATAAATTTATATAGACACTAAAAGAGCAACATTAACTGTTGCTCTTTTTTATTTGTTTTAATCTTGAGAGTGTTATTATATCTTTTTGTTTCCTTATTAATAAAAATACGATAGTCTTTTCTATAATCATTTATTCATAAATAGTAATACTCCCATTAACCATTTTTAAGTTTGGGCAAGTTCCACTTACAAGGCTAACTTCAACCTTTTTTCCGTAACCTACAAAAGTATTGCCTTGAATAAAAGGAAAAGCATTTGTTGTACCATCAATGGTAATTAAAGTATTGTCAATTTTCACATTTAAAACAGCATTATTACAACCAGTATTTTGCCCTATATTTAAAGAGAAAAAGAACTCTACATCTGCATCTAAAACAGTTGTAGATGTTTTGTTTCCTATAGAGCCAATGTTCCATTGTGCTGGGATGCCTTTTACATTTTTTTCTAAATCAAAAATCATCCATTTTCCGCTAACAGGAAGTGTCTCGTTATTATTATAATTAATTCTTGTTGTAGCATTACAACTCATAATAGCATTAGAACCTTCAGTTAATTTAACGGTACTCTTACCTTCACGATATACAAGAACTTCCTTATCTGGATTGTTAACAGATGTGCTGTTTACATTAAATAAGTAACTACCATCTAAATTACCTACAATAATTTTTGCATTAGGAAAATTAGGGTTGGTTGTCCAGTTACCTGTAATACTAACTTGAGAAAAAGAAAATAAAGTGCATAAAAAGAAAATGGAGCTAAGTATAGTTTTCATAATTTGTTTAGTTATTATTTATTAATATGTAGTTCTTATAGTACAAATATACTTAGTACATAGTATATTAAAATACCCAATAAAAGGTAAATACTAAAAGGGATTATAATTATTTTAAAACACATTTTAACTCTATTTCAGGCTCCATGTGGTAAGTAAATGTTATTTCTTTTTTATGAAAGGGCTGAGATAATTGCATTTCTAGAGGTAGTGTTAATGACGACTCGTTTCTATTTAACCAAATATCATTATAAACATGAACTTTAGTATCTAACAACATAAATAAATACTGCTCCATTCCTAAAGGTTCTAAATCTATTTTTATATCCTCTAATTGAGAAGGAATGTCCTCACCTATATGAGACTTTACTGCTTTGCGAGCATCAACAACATCACATAGTTTATGCTCAGTATAACTAGAGGTTTTTGTTGAATCGGTTAATAAACTTACATTAACAATAACATTTTCTGGAATAAGTGTAACATCTTCTCTAAATTGAGGTAACATGTTAAATAGAATAGGCACATAACATTCGCGATATAATAAGGCATCTAAAGTTTCGCTAAAAAGAATATGATATGTTTCTGCTTTAGGAACTTTAAATGTTACGGCGTCTGCTAAGTAATATTCGTTTACGTAATGAGTTAACTCTAAAGCTTCTATTAGTTTTTTAGCAGAATTCAATGAATTTTCGTTAATTTCTAATATTGAAAATTGTACTTCGTCTATACCAAATAAAGGCGCTATTAAATTTACAAAAGGAGCATAAGGGCCGCAACCAGCATAGAATATGGTTATTAATTCGTTAGGATATTTAGCCTGTTTGTCTTTAATAGCAGAAACCATAGCCTTTAAAAATGCTACAGTTCGTTTATAATCTAGTAAACATTGCGCGGCATGATTAAGCCCTAAGGCTTTACCTTTAGCTGTAGATACAGCAGCTAGGTGTTCTATTTTAGAATCGAAACCAGAAACTTCGGTAGCGTCTTGAAAATGTTTATGAATTTCATTTAGTATACTTTCTGCCTTTGTAGAGCTTAGGTTTTCTTGAAGTAGGGATTTAACTAAAGCCTTAATGTTAATAGCAGTATCATTCATTGATTTAATTATTTTTTTGAGTAAAACCATACAGGCTACAGTGTAGCATATAGTTTTAATGTTATTTAACAAATTTAATTTGCAACAATATCTAATATTTTATAGAGATATCCTATACGTATATCTACGTGCTTTTACATTAATAAACTAAAATAGAAGAATAATTATAGCTTATAAAAAAAGAGTAACATTAATCGTTACTCTTTTTTTTAGGCTTTGGTTTATTTTGTTTTGGAGGCATTGGACCACGTAAATGAATAATTAATCCGTTTAAAAAATTACGTAAAATTTGGTCACCACATTCCATATATTTAGGGTGATCTTCTCGTCTAAAAAAAGCACCTAATTCGCTTTTAGAAATTCTAAAATCTACGAGTTCTAAAATCTTAACAATATCATCATCACGAAGTTGGTGTGCAACTCTCAGCTTTTTAAATATATCGTTGTTTGTCATGTTTATTTGTTTGTTATTCAGTGTTTTATTGTTGGTTTTGTTGAAATATAAAATCGGTTTTGTGTTAAAATGTCTTAAAAACACGATATAAAACAACCCATTTTTCGACAAGATACATCTTTATGCGATTATTATGTAGAGATTGTTTGTAATTTTACAACGTGCTAAAAACTAGGTTGTAAATATTATGAGTAGAGTTGAAAAACTAAGTTTGTTGTCGGAGATGATTGCCTTGTCAAAACATGATGTTGAAGAAAAACGAGCAGAATATAATTTTTTAAAAATAGTTGCTGAACAGTTAGAGGTGCCGTTAAAAGACTTTAATTATTTGGTAGAAAACCCTATAAATTATAAACACTTAAATGCACATAGCGAGCGCATATTACAATTTCATAGGTTAGTTGTGTTAATGACTGTTGATAAGGAAAATACACAAAAACAATTAGTTAAACTCTATAATTTTGGTTTAAGAATGGGATTAAACCATGAGTCTATTACTAGAGTGTTACATTTAATGGAAGAGTTTCCTGCACATATTGTGCCTACCGATTTGTTAATAGATATATTTAAAGTACAGTATAATTAACTAGTATTTTAGAGCTACAGAAGAAGTTACTAAGTATAGAATATATTTTACACTATAAATAAGCTTCGTGTTGAATGCTCTATAAAGCTTTTATACAAATTACACTTTTAATGCTTCTAATTTTTCTTGATAAGCCTTTATTTCATCACGTAATTGAGCCGCAATTATAAAATCTAGCGCTTTTGCAGCTTGCTCCATAAGTTTACGTGTTTCTCTAATTTTTTTCTCTAACTCTGGTTTTGTTAAATACTCACTTTCAGGTTCTGCAGCTTTTGCAGCCTCTAATTCATAACTATAAGTACTAACAGAGTTTTTAGAAAGCACACTGTCTAAACTTTTGTTTAGAGCCTTTGGTGTAATATTGTTAGCAGTATTGTATGCAATTTGCTTACTACGCCTGTATTCGGTTTCATCTATAGTTTTTTGCATACTTTTAGTAATCTTATCAGCATACATAATAGCTTTACCATTCAAGTTTCTTGCAGCTCTACCAACAGTTTGTGTTAACGAGCGGGTAGACCTTAAAAAACCTTCTTTATCGGCATCTAATATAGCAACTAAGGACACTTCAGGTAAATCTAAACCTTCACGAAGCAAGTTTACACCCACTAAAACATCAAATAAACCTTTACGTAAATCCTGCATAATCTCAACACGTTCAAGCGTATCCACATCACTGTGTATATAACGAACCCGTATATTTATTCGCGTTAAGTATTTTGTTAACTCTTCGGCCATACGTTTGGTTAAAGTAGTAACTAAAGTACGTTCGTCTTTTTCTGTACGTTGTTGTATTTCTTCAATTAAATCATCTATTTGGTTTAAACTAGGGCGAACTTCTATAATAGGGTCTAATAAACCAGTAGGCCTTATAATCTGTTCAACATAAACCCCTCCCGTTTTTTGCAATTCGTAATCAGCAGGCGTTGCGCTAACATATATTACTTGGTTTTGAAGCATTTCGAACTCTTCAAACTTTAAAGGCCTGTTATCCATAGCAGCAGGTAACCTAAAACCATATTCCACTAAATTTTCTTTTCTACTTCTATCACCTCCATACATGGCATGAACTTGCGAAATGGTTACGTGACTCTCGTCTACTACCATTAAAAAATCGTCTGGAAAATAATCTAATAAACAGAATGGTCTCGTACCAGGAAGCCTCCCATCAAGATAACGAGAATAATTTTCAATACCAGAACAATAGCCTAATTCCCTAATCATTTCTAAATCGAATTCGGTGCGTTCCTTTAAGCGTTTAGCTTCTAGGTGTTTACCAATTTCTTTAAAATAATCATGTTGTATAACTAAGTCGTCTTGAATACTTCGTATTGCATTTTGTAAAACATCTGGCGATGTTACAAACATGTTTGCAGGATAAATTGTTAAACGATCATATTTTTCTACAACTTCATTTGTTTGAATGTTAAAGGCTTCAATCTCTTCAATTTCATCACCAAAAAAGTGAATTCTAAAAGCATCATCTGCATAACTAGGAAAAACATCTACAGTATCACCTTTAATTCTAAAATTTCCATGCTTAAAATCGGCTTCGGTACGAGAGTATAAACTTTGTACCAAATTATGCAGTAAATCTGTTCTGGAAATTTCTTGGTCTCGTGTTAGTGTAATTACATTTTTTTGAAATTCTACAGGATTTCCTATACCATATAAGCAAGATACAGAAGCAACAACAATAACATCTCTACGCCCAGAGAGTAGAGAAGAGGTCGTGCTTAAACGCATTTTTTCTATCTCTTCGTTTATAGATAAATCTTTTTCTATATAAGTTCCAGAAGTAGGAATGTAAGCCTCAGGTTGGTAATAATCATAATAAGAAACAAAGTATTCTACAGCATTATTAGGAAAAAACTGTTTAAACTCTGAGTATAATTGAGCTGCTAATGTTTTATTATGAGCTAATACTAACGTAGGGCGTTGTACAGCTTCAATAGTATTAGCCACCGTAAATGTTTTCCCCGAACCAGTAACACCCAATAGTGTTTGGTATTTTTCATTACTATTAATCCCTTCAACAAGTTGCTTTATAGCATTAGGTTGATCTCCCGTTGGACTAAATTCTGATTCAATTTTGAATTTCATTGACTATTATTATGGTCTTCTGTATATTAAATATGATTTTGTGTTATGAACAGAAGTAAGATAACACTTCTAAACTAAGTTTTACAAAATTAAGTAAAAAAGAACCTATTTCTAAAAATAGAAAGTTAACGAATTAAAGCGAAATGACCTCTGTATTGTTTACCATTGGCTTTAGTAAGAACAAACCAATAATCATCACTAGGGAGGAGCTTTCCATTAAGTGTTCCATTCCATCCTAAAACAGGGTTAATACTTCTAATTAATTTTCCGTATCTATTAAAAATATTAATTTTTAATCTAGAATTAAATTGAGAGCTTGTACCATAAGGCTTCCAAGTATCATGCACACCATCTCCATTTGGAGTGAAATATTGTGGGAATCCTAAAATAGAAAATGTAATTGAAGTGCTACCACAACCATTTCTATCTCTAACATATATGGTATGTACACCAGGAGCAAGGTTTTCAAAAATATTTTGGTCTTGATATGGTCCAAATTCATTATCTATGGAAAACTCATAATCTCCTACGCCAGAAACCGTAATCGTAGCGGTATTGTTAGCAGTAAGTTCTGTAAAATCTAAAGAATCTATAGTAGGAATGTTAGAAGCGTTTACTGTAATTGTTCTTGTGTTAGAACAACCATTAGGATGCGTTACTGTAACTTGATACGTTCCTATTGCATTAATATCTATAAAACTAGCGTTTATATTTAAATCATTAGAATTATAAAGCCATTGATAAGAATAACTTGAAGCAGCACCATCTATTACCCCAGCAGATAAAGTTAATGTTTGTGGAAATGTATTTAAACAATACAAAACAGAAGCATCGGGTTCTAAATCTGGGCTTGGTAATACATTAAGAGTTAGAGGACTAATAGCATAGCATTGATTAGTATCTGTGGTTACTTTTACATAAATAATTTCTGTATTTGGGGTGCTATTAGTGTAGTTTCCATCAATACTGTTAGTCTCTGAAAAAGCATCATCTAGGTTAGTGAAAAAGCTAATGTTTGCATTATTAGGAACTAAAGGGATTATACTATTACGAATAGTATCTAAAAAGAAACGCCCAATACCATCTATATCCCCATCGTCGCAAACATTAACAGGATCTAATGTTAACGTATTTGATGAAATATCTAAAGTTATTTCTGCAATAGCACTACAGTTTGTTGCTTGGCTTCTAACCGTAGCATATACAATTTCCATAGCACTAGTATTATTATAAGCATTAGGATCAGTAATTGCATTAATGTTTTGCTCTGCATTATTTAACGATGTATAAAAATCAAGAACAATTAAAGTATCATCATTATTTGTAATTGCTTCTGTAGTATTTAATAAATTATAAGTTGTTAAACCATCCATATCCGTATCGCAACCAATTAATGTGGTATTAGATACTATTGGGTTTTGGGCATACTCGATAATGATTTCTCCGTATGAAATACAACCATTATCTAATGTTACTTCTACATTATAAGTTCCAGCATCTGTAACTAAAAACATGGCATTAGTTTCTGTTGTTAACTCTACAGAATCTTTAAACCATTTATAACTATTCATCCCCGCTTGCGAGGCATCTAATGTTATAGTTTCATTTTCACAAGCAGCATTGTTGTTTGCTAATAATCTATCTGGGCCTAAATCTGTAGTGAGTTCAAAACTACCAGCTTCTAAAAACACAGCAGAGTCGAAACGAAAATTTTGTTCGTCTGCAATAACTAACTTAACATGATATTGCTGATTTGGTATAATGGTAGCAGTTGCTGTAAGCACTTTAGTTTGACCGTTGAAGTTTATTGGAGAAACATCGCCATTAAAACTCTCAAAATAGATTTCGTTTTCTGCCTCACATCCGTTTGGGATTTCAGGATGTACAGTCGTTACTTTTACAGGTGTATTAGTACCTGGAACTAAAGCTATATTTTCGTAATCTGTATTACCAATAGGACGAATGAGAAAACCAAATAAATCTGAAAATTGACAAGTGTTTGGGTCTCCTTCTTGATATTCTTCTGAAGCAAACAAATACCTGAAACTAATTTGACTAGCAATAGAAGTAAAATCGAATTCTAAAATGGTGGCATTTGTTGTGTTTGTTTCTTGAAGTGCTAATTCTAAATCAGCATCGCCTATCCAATTAGGAGCATCATCATCACTTAAACTAGTATTAGGACCTTGTACATTGGTTAATCTACCTGTACTTAAAACAATACCATTTTGAAAAGGAAAATTGGTGCCTGTAGCATCAAAAAAGCCATAACTTTGGTCTGTTCCATTAAAATTTCCTCCAACGGTATTTGTAACCTGTACATTTGTAATACAGTTACTATCTATTAAAATATCTTCAATAAGTTGTTGAGGTGTATACGTCTGACTATCCACAGAAATATTCTGAGAATAACCTATAGAAAAAAAGAATACTAAAAAAAAGAAAACTGAACCCCTCATTAATTGCAATTAGTCTGCAAAGATAATTAAGGATTCAGTATTTTTTTATAGAAAAAGTGTTAAAGTCGGTTTTATCGTTTCAAGGCAAAATGGGCCTTAAACGTTTTCACTTCATTAGTGCTCGGTTCTCTGTACTGTACCGTAAACCAATAGGTGCTATTAGGCATAGGGTTGCCATTATAAGTGCCATTCCATCCCCTTCCAGAAGGACTTAGTTGTTTTAATAGCTTGCCATAACGGTCAAAGATATAAATAATAGCATCTGGTTGTCCAGCCAAGCCATAGATGTTCCACGTATCGTGGTACCCATCCCCATTAGGTGTAAAGTAATGTGGGTAGTCCATAACAGTAATGGTTATGGTAGTTTCCCCACAGCCTATAGCGTCTCTTACTGTAATAGTATGTTCTCCTGCTTCTACATTGCTAAAGGTATACATCCCATCGTTTGGTGTATTGGCTTCCCATGCACCACCATCGATACTAAACTCGTATACCGAGATGGCTGTACTTGCTGTTGTTGTCGCCGTTACTGCAATATCGTGTTGGTCTGCAAAGGCTAATGTGGTTATCTCTGCGGTAACCACTGGTGGCTCACTTACTTCTACAAAGGTTACTGTATTTGGGTCGCCTACTATGGTAGAACAGCCTAAGGCACTGGTAACCACTACCGAGTAGTTACCGCCTTCTGTTGGGGTAATACTTGATTGGTTTGCGTATTGTGGTTGTTCTACGCCTTCTAAGTACCAGGTAAAGGTATAGCCATCGGCCACAGTTAAGCCCGTGTCTATTGCTGGCGTGTTAATGACTTCTGTACCATTGGTGTTGATACATAATAGGTAATTGTCTTCTAAATTAAACGATGGCATTGGGTTGACTTGCAACGTTAGTTCTGCGGTAGCGTAACAGTCTGAGCTATCTACCATTGTTCCTGTACCATCATCTACCATAGTATTATTGTCTACGCGTACATAAATAATTTGTGGGTTGGTGACATTGGTATAGGGTATTGGTAATGGGTTAATGCCTGCATCTGCATCGGCTTGTGTTAAGTAATAGCTTACGATATAGTTAGCTGGGTCTTGCCCATCTAATACTTCTGGGTTTTGTGTGGCTAAATCAAACGACACGCTGTCATTGGTTGGGTCACCATCAAATTCCATATTATCATCACATAACTGGTATAGTATAGGTTCCATATCGCTATTGGCCAGTGCGTCTTCGTGTACTTGTAAATCGAAGGTTAAGGCTGTTGTTAAACATCCGGTTACGGTATTGGTAATGTTGACATAGATGGTTTGTGGGTTGCTGGTATTGGTGTATAGCCCGCCTGGGGTTAAATCATTCATTCCTGCATCGGCCTCGGCTTGTGTTTCATGGTAGGTTACCGTGAAAATTGCGGGGTCTTGTCCGTTTAATATGGCAGGGGTCATGGTTGTAAAGTCAAAGCTTTCGTATACGCCATCGGTGTTTAGCTCACAGTGGGTGTAATCGTCTACTGGGGTAACTACTGGTAATGGGTTGACAATAACATCGAAGTTAACCAGCGTGTAACAGCCTGTTCCGTTTAATCCTGTAGGGTCATCGCCATTGGTTAATCGGACATAGATGGTTTGTGGGGTGATCCCTGTATTTGGATTGGCTGGGTCTTCGTTAACATACATTGTTGGGTCTGCTATAGCATTGGTTCCGGCTATGGCATCGTCTTGATTGGTGTAGTAGCTTGCTGTAACGCCAACTTCTCCATTGATAATAAAGGCTTCGTTTTGGGTTAAATCGAAGGTTTCTGCTAAATCATTCTCGAAAAAAACATCTACATCATCACATAGTTCCAGATCTACTGGGTCTGGACTTGGTGATGGATTTGGCAATACTCTTATGGTTACTGTTGTAAAGGATGAGCAGCCTGTATCTGCATCTTCTACGCCTACGTATAGGGTTTGTGGGGTTGCTGTATTGGTGTAATTGGTTGGGTCGGCTATGGCATTGGTTCCAGCTTGGGCATCGGCCATCGTTTCGTAGTAGCTTACTATCCAACTGGTGTTGCTTGGCCCTGTGATTTCAATGTCTTCTACGGTTAAATCAAATGCTGTTACTCCATCATTGGCTTCGTAGTAGTTGGCGTCTAAGTCATCGCATTGTGAGAGCTCGTTATCGTATCCTGGGTTTAATACTGGGGGTAGGCTTACTATAATCTCAAAGCTTTCGGTTGCAGTGACACAGCCATTGACTAGGCTTTCTAAGCGTATGTAAATGGTTTGTGGGTTCGTAACATTGGTATAGTTACTGGTATTGGTAATGGCATTTGCCCCGGTTTCTGCATCGGCCTGAGTTAGGTGATAGGTTAAAACAAAGTCTGCCGGGTCTTGGGCATCGTATACGTCTGGGGTGATTACGGTATCGAAATCAAATTGTGCAAAGCCATCGCCATCATCATCACAGATGATGTACCCGTCTGCTACTAGATCGGCTTCTAAGTCTACTACTGGTGCTGGTAAGACTTCTAATGGGAGCTCTACTATGGTAAAACAGCCTGTGGCTGGTGTAGTCATGGTGCCTGTATTGGTAACAACGACATAGATGGTTTGGGTGTTGGCTACAATATTGTTGTATGGACTGCTTAGTGGGTTAATCATGTTTTGGGCATCGTCCATGGTTTCATAATAGGTGGCTGTTACTCCTGGTTCGCCATTAATGATTGTTGCGCTTTGGCTTTCTAAATCAAAGCTGGTAAACCCATCGTTATCGTCATCACATTCTTGGTAGGCTACGGGTGTGGCTACTGGTGATGGTAATGGGTTGACTCTTAGGTCTAGGGTGATGGTGTCGTAGCAACTTGTAAGGTCTATTGAGGCTCTTACATAGATGGTTTGGGCATTAACAACATTGGTGTATAGTGTTGGTAATGGGTTAACTGCGGCATCGGCATCGGCTTGGGTTAGGTAATAGCTTAGGGTGATGCCTGTTTGTCCATTTAGTATTTGTGCGTTGGCCTCTTCTAGATTAAATTCTTCGACTTCATCGCCTGG
>NZ_JBSHNS010000560.1:0-11092 GCF_053601635.1 Pontimicrobium sp. MEBiC01747 | reverse complement strand
GCTGTCTTTTACTCTAAAGAATCTAAACGCATACTAGGTTATAACGATGGAGAGTATAACAATTTTGGATCTAATTCTCAAAACTGGAATGATAGAGTTCACCCAGACGACAAACAAAAATATTTTCAAGATTTCCAAGATCACCTAAACGGCCTACATCCTATTTACTGTAATGAGCATCGTGTTTTAGCAAATGACGGGAGTTATAAATGGATTTTAGACAAAGGTAAAGTTATAGAAAAAGATGAAGCTGGTAAAGCTGTTAGAGTTATTGGTACACACATAGATATTACCGATCGTGTTGAAAATGAGAAAAAAATAAAAAAGTCTCTTGATTTAGTTACCGAGCAAAATAAGAAACTACAAAACTTTGCACATATAGTTACCCATAACCTAAAAGAACACTCTGGTAACTTTAATAGTTTACTTCAGTTTTATGATGAGGCAAAAGATGAAAGCGAAAAAGAAGAAACTATAGCTTATTTAAAAATAGTATCTTCTTCTCTAAGTAAAACTATTAATGATTTAAAACAAATTGTCTCTGTTGGTACTAAAAAAGAATTAGAGATCGAAAAGATATATATATCTAAATATATTAAGCGAGTTATTCACTTATTAGATATAATAATAAAAGAAAACAGAGTATGTATAAATAATGAAATAGACGAACGCTTATTTATTCATTTTAGTCCAGCATACATGGAAAGCATTATTCAAAACCTTTTATCTAATGCTATAAAATATAAACACCCTAAAAGAGACCCAATAATAACGTTAAAAGCTTTTATTGATGATTCAGACCATATAATCATTAAAGTCTCAGATAATGGTTTGGGGATAGATTTAAACAAATATGGTAACGATATTTTTGGACTTTATAAAACGTTCCATTTAAATGAAAATGCTGAAGGCATTGGTTTATATCTCATAAAAAGTCAAATTGAAGCTTTTGGAGGACAAATTAATGTAAAAAGTAAAGTAGGAGAAGGTACAGAATTTATTATAAATATACCAAACAAAGCTATAGACTAAACAAAAAAGCAATCTTTAATTAAAGATTGCTTTTTTGTTTTTCTAGTAATTTTTAAAACTTTATTTCGCTATATTAACAGCTCTTGTCTCTCTTATTACTGTAACTTTTACTTGGCCAGGGTATGTCATATCTGTTTGTATTTTTTGAGAAATATTAAATGATAAATCTGCTGCTTTTTCATCATTTACTTTTTCACTCTCAACAATAACTCTAAGCTCTCTACCAGCTTGTATTGCATACGCTTTCTTTACTCCATTAAACCCAAAGGCTACTTCTTCTAAATCCTTTAATCGTTGTATGTAAGAATCTAAAACTTGACGTCTTGCACCTGGTCTTGCACCAGATATTGCATCACAAACCTGAATAATTGGCGATAATAACGACTTCATTTCTATTTCATCATGGTGTGCCCCAATAGCATTACATACTTCTGGTTTTTCACCATACTTTTCTGCCCATTGCATTCCTAAAATTGCGTGAGGAGTTTCCATGTCTGTTTCGGCGTCTGGCACTTTACCAATATCGTGTAATAATCCAGCACGTTTAGCTAATTTAGAATTTAAGCCTAATTCTGCAGCCATTACACCACATAGTTTAGCAACTTCTCTAGAGTGTTGTAATAAGTTTTGTCCATAAGAAGAACGATACTTCATACGCCCTACCATTTTTATTAATTCTGGATGTAATCCATGAATTCCTAAATCTATAACTGTACGTTTACCAACCTCTATTATTTCTTGCTCTATTTGTTTTTGAGTCTTTTTAACTATTTCCTCAATTCTTGCAGGGTGAATTCTACCATCTGTAACTAATTTATGAAGCGATAATCTTGCAATCTCACGTCTTACAGAATCAAAACACGATAAAATAATAGCTTCAGGAGTGTCGTCTACAATAATTTCTACCCCAGTAGCGGCTTCTATAGCACGAATATTACGTCCTTCTCGACCAATAATTCTACCTTTAACATCGTCTGATTCTATATTAAATACAGACACACAATTGTCTACAGCTTCCTCTGTACCAATACGTTGTATAGTATTAATTATAATTTTCTTAGCTTCCTGCTGAGCCGTTAATTTAGCTTCTTCAATTTTATCTTGAATATAAGCCATAGCATCACTTTTAGCTTCTCCTCTTAAAGATTCAACTAATTGTGCTTTTGCTTCTTCTGCAGATAAACTAGAAATAACTTCTAATTGCTCTACTTGACTTTTATGTAATCTATCTAATTCGTTTTGTTTTTTTTCTAAAACATCTACTCTATGATTGTAATCATTTAATTTAGCCTCTACAGCTGCAGTCGCTTTTTTAGACTTAGAGAGTTCGTTAGATATTTGAGATTCTTTATCTCTAGTGCGTTTTTCCGCCTCGGCTATTTTCTTATCTCTAGATAAAATAACCTTTTCATGTTCTGCTTTTAGTTCAATAAATTTTTCTTTTGCTTGAAGTATTTTATCCTTTTTAATAGTTTCTCCTTCATTTTTAGCTTCTCTTAAAATCGCTGAAGCCGATTTTTTAGCGCTCTTTATAAGTTTGGAAGCATTGTTTCGCTCTAGTACTTTAGCTACAATAAACCCAATTATAGCCCCTATTGCGATACCTCCTACAATTGATAGAATTATTTCATTCATTTTTTAGTTAGTTTAATATATAAAAAAAGCCTACACTA
Source organism: Pontimicrobium sp. MEBiC01747 (assembly GCF_053601635.1). NCBI lineage: Bacteria > Pseudomonadati > Bacteroidota > Flavobacteriia > Flavobacteriales > Flavobacteriaceae > Pontimicrobium > Pontimicrobium sp. MEBiC01747. The sequence continues at coordinate 8,387 of NZ_JBSHNS010000560.1, read as the reverse complement.
ATTTTAGTTTTGTATAAACTCCTTAAAAACAAGTTTAGGGCTAACAAGCTGATCAAGTATCTGTTCTAAGACAGCCCGCTTTTACAACTTAAACTCACCCTTTTTAAAGAATTAACGTTGAGTTTATCAAAAAAATAATTAATGTAGGCAGTAACCTTTATTTTATTTATAAGAACGTTTTAAGAACCTAAATAAGAATCTAATACCGTGTTTAAAGCATTTAACTTTTCTTCGATATGTTCATCTACATGTTCTTTATCCAAAGCCTTCTGTTCTACTTGAGATGCAAATTGTAAAGCACACATGGCTAAAACATCTTGTTTATCTCTAACGGAATAACTTTGCTCAAATTGTGCAATCATGGTATCTATTTTCTTAGCTGCTATTCTTAATCCTTCTTCTTGACTCGGTTGTATCGTTAAAGGATAAACTCTATTAGCTATAGAAAGCTTTATTTTAAGCTTTTCTGCCATAAGTAACACTATGTTTGCATTATTCTGATAATTGACCAATACAATGATCTATATCTCTAATTAATGCGTTTATTTTGAGTTTAGTTTCTCTTTTATCATTATCACTGCCTAGTATTGTGTTTGCCATTTTTAGCGTTTCATATTTTTCCTTCCAATTGGATAATTCCGCTTTTTGGCTTTGAATTATATTTTGACTTTGCTCTAATTCTTGAGTTAATTCTAAATTAGTTTGCTTTAAATCGTCTAATGAATTTAAAACTTTACTTATTTTTATCTCAAGAGCATTAACAATGTCTTCAATATTACTCATTTACAAATATCAATACTTATCTTACAAAGTTAACAGAATTACCCCTATTTTACAATAGTTTTTATATAAAATTTATTTTTTTAATCTTACTCCTCATAATCAATACTATGGCTTAGTATTTGATTTATCTTTGGTAATTGCAATCTAATTTATACATTAGCATTAACAAGATTTTTTATGAAAAAACTCCTTTTGCTTTTACTTTTACTTTTACTTTTAAGTACGTCTCTTTACGGACAAAGTCAATACCCTCAAGATTATTTTAGATCACCATTAGACATTACGGTTGTTTTAGCTGGCACTTTTGCAGAATTGCGTTCTAATCATTTTCATTCTGGTTTAGACATTAAAACAAAACAAGTAGAAGGATTAAAAGTCTATGGTATAGCAGATGGATATGTAAGTAGAATAAAAATTGCGCATTACGGATATGGCAAAGCTTTATACGTTACACACCCAAACGGTTATACAAGTGTTTATGCCCATTTACAAAAGTTTTCTCCAGAAATAGAAGCCTACATAAAGAAAAGGCAATACGAAAAAGAATCCTTTGAGATAGAATTATTCCCAAACGAGGATGAATTAATAATACGTAAAAATGATATTATAGCCTTTACAGGTAATACAGGTAGTTCTGGCGGACCACATTTACATTTTGAAATTAGAGACAATCAAGAACGTCCAATCAACCCTATGTTATTTGGAATAGATGTAAAAGACACTAGGAAGCCTGTTATTTCTAACATATACGCCTACCCTATTAGTAAAAATGCACATATTAATGGCTCTAGCAAAAAACAAAAACTACGTTTAATCCCTCTAAAAGATGGAAATTATAAAGTAGAGCCTATAAAAGCTTATGGAACAATAGGCTTTAGTATAGAAACAATAGACAGGCAAGATCTCGCTGGTAATAAAAATGGAGTATATAATATAAAAACGTTTTATAACGGTATCGAAAATTTTGAAATCGACTTTAGACGTTTTTCGTTTTCTGAAACAAAACATTTAAACCGTTTAATAGACTACGAACATTATAAAACAAAAAAACAAAAGCTTCAAAAACTATTTATAGAAAAGAACAATCCATTAAGTCTCTATGATAATACCATAGACAATGGTTATATTAATATTAGCGACAGTACAGCTACTGTATATAAAGTAAAGGTTAGCGATTTTAAAGCTAACACCTCTATTTTAAACATAACCATAAAAGGCGAAAACAAGCTTCCTAACGATACAGAAAACCCTGTGACTACACAGGATTATGTGCTTTCTAGCGAAGCAACCAATTTATCTAAAGATAATGTTTCTGTTAGCATTCCAGAACATACTTTTTACGATGATTTTTTTATAGATTTTAATGTAAAAAACGATACGTTAACTTTACATAAACCTACAATTCCTGTAAAAAAATACTTCACCATAACATATGATATAACACAATATAATAAAGAAGACCGTAATCAATTATATATAGCAGAACTTATTGGCTGGAATAATTTTCCAAGTTACTCCCCAACAAAAAGAAAAGGAAACACTTTAAGTACCAGAACTAAAGATTTAGGAACCTATACTCTAGCAAGAGACACCGATAAACCAACTATTAAACCTTTAAATTTTAAAAATGGATCTTGGCTAAGTAAGTACCGATTTTTAAAACTTAAAATAAATGATAAAACAACAGGTATATCTAATTACAGAGCCACGGTTAATGGAAAATGGATTTTAATGGAATACGATTATAAAAAGAAAATATTAACCTATGATTTTAATGACGGTATAATTACAGATACTAAAAATAATTTAAAAGTAATTGTTACCGATAATGTTGGAAATAGTGCTACTTTTGAAGCTATATTTTACAGAAAATAATTAATACTGCCTGCATTTTATACTAATAAATCGTTTAAAACGTTTAATTGCAGACTATACTAAATGACATAAACCATACCACCTTGACAACTAAATTAAACTTATTAAAAGCTATTATTTTTCTATTACCTTTTTTAAGTCTTGCGCAAACAGGAACGCTTAATGGAATTATTTTAACAGAGGACAATTTGCCAATTGAAGGCGTAAATATAAAAGCAGGTAGCGACGGCACACAAACTAACGAAAATGGTTTTTACGAACTTAAAGTACCAGCTAATACAGACGTAAAAATTATTTTTTCACACATATCACATAAAAATGTAACAATAACGGTTAACCTAAAAAATGGAGAATCTTTTGAGTTTAATCCTGTTATGAGTGCCACCATAGAGCAGTTTGAAGAAGTTATATTAAGTGGTAGAAAACGAAAAGATGTAGAAGGCGTTGTTACTATAAAACCAGCAGTTATTAGAAAAATACCTGGAGCCAATGCTGGTGTAGAAAACTTATTAAAAACATTACCTGGAGTTAGTGGCAATAATGAATTAAGCACACAATACTCAGTTCGAGGAGGAAATTTTGATGAAAACTTAGTTTACGTTAATGGCATTGAAGTCTATAGACCTTTTTTAATACGTTCTGGCCAACAAGAAGGATTAAGTTTTGTAAATAGCGATTTAGTCTCTAATGTAGACTTCTCTGCGGGTGGTTTTCAAGCAAAATACGGAGACAAATTATCTTCGGTTTTAGACATTACTTATAAAAAACCTATAGAATTTGGGGTCTCAGCAGATTTAAGCCTACTTGGTGGTAGCGTTGCAGTAGAAACTAGAAGTAAGGACTCTAAATTTACTGGTATTGTTGGCTTACGTTACAGAGATAATAGTTTATTAGTAAATGCAAAAGAAACAGAAACAAACTACGACCCTAAATTTGCAGACTTACAAAGTTATTTAACCTACCAGTTTACAGATAAATTTGAGTTAAGCTTTTTAGGTAATGCATCCATTAATAAATACAATTACGAACCACAAACACGCCAAACCAATTTTGGTACATTAGATAATCCTCTAGCATTATTAGTCTTCTACGAAGGGCAAGAACGGGATTCATACCAAACACTATTTGGAGCATTACAAGGAACATACGAAGTAAACGATAATTTAAATTTAAGTTTAGTAACCTCTACCTATCATACTACAGAAGAAGAGCACTTCGATATTTTGGCCGAGTACCGTTTAGGAGAAGTAAACAGTAATATTGGAGATGAAGATTTAGGAGAAGTAGAATTTAGCGAAGGTATTGGAGGACAATTAAATCATGGTAGAAATGATTTAGACGCCCTAATAACAACTATTGAACATAAAGGAACCTACAACAAAGATGAACATGAATTTAAATGGTCTTTAAAATATACAAACGAAGACATTAGAGACCGTTTAATAGAATGGGAAGTTATAGATTCTGCGGGCTTTTCCATTAACCCGCCAGATGTTGGTGGCTTTAACGATCAACCCTACACGCCAGACACTACACCCCTAGTAGCTTTCCAAAATGTACAAGCAAGAAATAACACGCAAATAAATCGTTTACAAGCATACTTACAATGGAGTAAACGCTCTAAATTAGGCAATAGCGATGTTTGGTATAATGCAGGTGTTAGAGCGCATAGTTGGAATGTAAACGATGAAGGTTCTAATATAGATAGTGATTGGCAAACCGTATTTAGCCCAAGAGCTCAATTTGCTATAAAGCCAGATTGGGAAAAAGATATGTTATTTAGAGTAAGTGGTGGTTTATATTACCAACCCCCATTTTATAGAGAATTAAGAGCTGCTAATGGTGTTGTACAACCAAATGTAAAAGCACAAAAGTCATTTCATTTAGTGTTAGGAAACGATTATAGCTTTAAAATTTGGGACAGGCCTTTTAAACTAACAACAGAAGCTTACTACAAAAGCCTAACAGACGTTAACCCATATACAGTAGAAAATGTGCGTATACGATACAGAGCAAATAATACAGCAGAAGCCTATGCTTACGGTTTAGACCTAAGGTTGAATGGTGAATTTGTGCCAGGAACAGAAAGTTGGTTTAGTTTTGGTTATTTAAAAACTGAAGAAAACATTAATAATCGTGGCTACATTCCTCGACCAACAGATCAACGCTTAAAATTTGCAGCTTTATTTCAAGACTATGTGCCAAATATTCCTAACATGAAAATGTATTTAAACCTAGTATACAATACAGGCTTACCAGGAGGCTCCCCTAGTTTTGCAGACCCATACGTTTTTCAAAGTAGATTACCAGATTACCGTCGTGCAGATATTGGATTCCAATTTGTATTAGTAGACGAAAACAAACAATTTGATAGTGGATGGAAAAAACCATTTAAAAACCTTTCCTTTGGCTTCGAAATCTTTAATATTTTCGACAATCAAAACTCTATAACCAATACTTGGGTAAGAGATGTATACAGCAAACGCCAATATGCTATTCCTAACTTTTTAACACCTCGTGTATTTAATGTTAGAACCACGATGCGTTTTTAAAAGACTTAATTTATGAAACAACTTATTACAATACTAGTTTTTATTGGGTTCTCTGTAAATTTTGCTTTCGCACAAGAACAAGATTGTAGATCACTTCGTGTTGGTAAGTTTCGTTTAGACGATGCCTCTGTAGGCATACGCACATTAATAGAACGAACAGAAACGGAACAAACAGAAACAAACTTAGATACAGGAGAAACTATAAAAGGGTCTATACAATGGGTAGATAACTGCACCTATATATTTACATACCTAGAAACTTCTAGCAAAGATGAAGTTGTTAAAAGTTTTATAGGACAGGAATTAATCGTAGAAATCACCAAAATAGAAGGCGATAAAATTTCTTTTACTTGCACTATTAAAGACTATGAATACAAATCATCCTTTTTTATGAAAAGAATAGAATAACCTCTAGTCTTACACTATTAATCTCTATAATTAATACGCACAGCAACAGAAAAAGACAATGAAGTACCCTCCAATTAAAGTTAACGATCCGTACGCTAAAACTTCTGAAGCATTAATACACGAGAAGTTAAAGCTGCTAAACCTTAAAAATGGAGAACTATTATGCGATTTAGGTTGCGGAGACGCTAGAGCCTTAATACAAGCCTGTTCTTTTGCTAAAATTAACGGTATAGGATACGAAGTATTACCTGAAGCAATTAAAGACGCACATACCAATATTGAAAAAGCGCAATTAACGAAACAAATAACCATTAAAAATACAGATTTCTATACTGCCGATATCTCTAAAATTGATGCACTAATTCTTTATTTAACCCGAAATGCACTAGGACACCTCTCTTTAAAACTTGAAAACGAGCTAAAAAAAGGTGCTCGAATCGTTACTCATGATTTTGATATTCCTGCTTGGGAAGCAGATTTAATAAAAGAAGTAACTCTAAAAAATGGAATGATAACTACTATTTATTTTTATATAAAAAAATAAATTATCGTTTGCACCTAGAGCTTAGAACCTAGTTATGAAAACACAAGTAATGAATCTGAATATTCGATATGATTTACCTGAAGAAATCTGGCAAACCACTATACCAGAAATTTATAAAGATTTAAACGGTTGGTTAGGTTTTGAAACTAATAAAACACTTACAACAAAAGGACTCCCCTTTTGGTTTAGTTTTAATGACACAGAAAAACACATTACTGCTTCTGTAGAACCTGGAGGATTACAATTTACAGCATTAATGCCAGATGAAGAATGGGAAACATGGAAATTAAATATAAAACGAATAGCAACCGAAAAACTAGGTTTTAAAGTTGGAGAGATAGAATTGGGTGAGGTTGACTAATTAGACCTATTTTATTTTACAAAATGTAATACTTACATACAATCTATTTGATAAGGTAGATATATATTGACGCTACAATAATTATATTATGAAATTTAAATTATTTTTCTTGCTCATTACATTTATTCATTTTACGAACGCGCAGAATGACAATCTAAGTTTTATTAATTTTAAATATAAAGTGTCATCAATTAAAAATTGTTCAGACATAGAAATAATGATTATCTATAATGGTGAAAATAATCCAACAGATATAAAAATTGAATACTGCAAAAGAATTACGAAAAAAAGAAAAACTAAAACCCTTTCAATTAGCAATTTAAAATACAAAACACTTGTTAGTCAATTTTACAAAATTAATAATAGTGATGTCTTTAATTATTCTTCATCATGTCATGATGGGAATAATATTGAGCTAAGCGCTGGTAATCTTAGCAATAGTATCTCATATAATTTAAGCTGTTTGAATAAACAGAAAATAAACACACCTCTAAAGGAGTTAATAATAACAATACAAATGATTCTAAAAGTATCAGATGTAAAGATTAACGATTTTAATTAAAAAACTATTGCCAACAAAGAAATGAGACAAAAAAGCTAGGTTTTAAAGTTGGAGAAATAGAATTGGGCGAGGCTGACTACTAAAATGATTAACTAAATTTATTTAGTGAATGAGAACAAATGATTCAGAGTTAAAAAACACAATATAAAATCATGATGACACCACGAAAACTTCAAACTAACGAATCGAGTAACTATTTTAAACGATATATTAATTTGGTGGAAACCGAAAATATTATTGCTGCTTTAAAAAATCAACTAACAGATATCGAACAGTTTTTTAGAGAATGGCCTAAGAATAAATGGGATTATGCTTACGCTGAAGAAAAATGGACTATAAAAGAAGTCTTAATTCATATGATGGATGTTGAACGAATCTTGGCTTATCGGGCGCTTCGTATTGCACGAAATGATGCGACCCCATTATCTGGATTTGACCAAGATGAATTTACTCCTTTTATGAATGCAGCTAATCGTTCTGCTGAATCCATTATGAGTGAATATCGAGCCGTTAGAATGGCAACAATTGCTTTAGTCAGAAATTTAGATGATGTAGCCTTATCTAGGATTGGTACGGCAAGTAATGCTCCTGTTTCGCCTTTAGCGCTGGCTTTTATTATTGCAGGGCACGAGATACATCACATGAATGTAGTTAGAGAAAAATATGTTTAATAATTGAATATGGACATAAATACAAAAGCAAATAATGCACTTATCGAAATTCAAAACTTTAATTTTTTAATCGGCAAATGGAATCATCTCACTTTGGAGATGATTTTATCGGGTTTAGTATTAGAATGGTTAACCCTAAAACAAATATTTGGACAATTTATTGGACAGACACATCAAGTCCCGAAAACTATTTAAAGGAACAAGTCATTGGAGAATTAAAAAATGGAATTGGAGAGTTTTATGGTAAAGAATTATATCTAGGAAAAGAATACAAATTACGGTTTACTTGGAAAAAGCAATCTGAAAATACTGCGCTTTGGGAACAGGCCTATTTTGATGAAAAAACAAAGGAGTGGCAAACAAATTGGGTAATGGAATTTACAAGAGAAAATTAAGTAAAACTACATACAACAACACTTATAGCTAACTGCGACTGAGTCTTTATTCTAAATTCATTACAATTTGCTATCTTTCGGTTACAACTAAAAAGTCTGTTGAACATTTTTTGCAACGAAACCATACACGAATACGTCTCCAACAATACATTAAATGAAACTACTGATAGAGAAACAAAACGATAACCCAAATTTTATTTTCAATTGCGAGAAAATAATTCAGAACCAAATTAATC
>NZ_JBSHNS010000559.1:0-4716 GCF_053601635.1 Pontimicrobium sp. MEBiC01747 | reverse complement strand
CGCTATAACCTAACAGTATTTAAAGCAGGCATTATAGTAGGCTCTGGAAGCTCTTCTTTTGAAATTATAAGAGACCTAGTAGAAAAATTACCAATAATGATAGCGCCTAAATGGTTAAAAACAAAAACACAACCCATAGCCATTAGAGATGTTTTAAGCTTTTTAACCAAAGCCCTAGGAAACGAAAAAGTCTACAATACATCGTATGATATTTTTGGTCCAGAAATTCTAAACTATAAGCAAATGCTTCTAAAATTTGCTGTCATTAGAAAATTAAAGCGAACCATTATTACAGTACCAATAATGACACCTAAACTATCTAGTTATTGGCTTTACTTTGTAACCTCTACCACCTATAAATTAGCTAGAACATTAGTTAATAGCATGGGAGTTGAAATTATAGGAAAACCAAGCGATATTAATAAAATACTAGAAGTAACACCTATGACTTACGAACAAGCCGTAGAGTTTGCATTCATTAAAATAAAACAAAACAGTATAGTTTCTAGCTGGAAAGACTCTTTTGCAAGTAGTAGACTAAAAAAAAGAGCCTCAAGCAAATACATTAACGTACCAAAATACGGTTGTTTTAAAGATGTTAAAGACCGAAAGGTATTAAACGAGCAACGTACATTCGATAAAATATGCGCCATTGGAGGAGAAAATGGTTGGTATTACGGCACCACATTATGGAAAATACGTGGCTATCTAGATAAAATGGTAGGCGGTATTGGCTTACGACGTGGAAGAACCAATAAAAACACCATTAAAACAGGAGACGCATTAGATTTTTGGCGTGTACTTCTGGCAGATGAAGAAAACAAGCGTTTATTACTATTCGCCGAAATGAAATTACCCGGAGAAGCTTGGTTAGAATTTAGAGTAGCTAAAGGCAAAGTGTACCAACGTGCTGTGTTTAGACCTCGTGGACTTGCAGGTCGATTATATTGGTACAGCGTATTACCATTTCATGGCTTTATATTTAACGGTATGATTAATAAGCTTGCCAAAGCGTAGAGAATTAGTAATACAGTTAGCAGGAAACAGTTGGCAGTCGCTTACTTAAATATAAAATAGAAACTGCTCTTTTTAGCAAAAAGAAAGTGATTTTTAAATAAAAAAACGGATGGTTTGACAGAAAATAGCGAAGCTCATTTCCAGAAAATTACGACACACAATAACAATAATAATGAAAAAACAACACCTCCCTACCAAAATATGTAACACCTGTGGTTTACCATATACGTGGCGTAAAAAGTGGGAGAAAAATTGGGAAAACGTAAAATATTGCAGTGAAAAATGCAGAAGAAACAAAACAAAAATAGCCTAGTTTGGTTTAGAAACGATTTAAGAACACAAGATAATGCTTCATTAACAAATGCATTAAAAGAAAGCGAAACAGTAATCGCTATATATTGTTTCGATACTCATTATTTTAAGAAAGACAAATTCGGATTTATTAAAACTGAAAAATACAGAGCTCAATTTCTAATAGAAACCATAACCGACTTAAAACACAAACTAGCACTCTTAAACATTCCACTATTTGTCTATCACGACGCTACAGCACAAGTAATTTCAAAACTTAATAATACATTTCAATTTGATGCTATTTACCTTCAAAAAGAATGGACTCAAGAAGAAGTTATTATACAAAATAGCGTTTTAAGTAAGCTGTCTAAAGCCATAGCAGTACATGAAACCTACAATCAATTCTTGTATCATCCAGAAACTTTAAATTTTCAAATATCACAGTTACCCAAGGTCTTTACTGCCTTCAGGAAAAAAGTAGAACGCTACAGCAGTATATCTCAAGAAATAGAAGCGCCAGCACCCCAAGAACCAAACACAATAAAAAACACGACTACAATACCTACACTAGAAACGTTAGGCTTAGAAGCGTTTACAGCACACCCAAACAGTGCTTTTCCATTACGAGGTGGTGAAACCGAAGCAATAAACCGATTAAATGATTATTTTTTTGAAACTAAAAAACTAGGCGTTTACAAAAAGACCCGAAATGGTTTAATTGGCGTTAACTTTAGCTCTAAGTTCTCGCCTTGGTTAGCCAATGGAAGCATTAGTGCAAAAACACTATATAGGAAAGTAAAAACCTTCGAGGCTGAACATTTTAAAAACGACTCAACTTACTGGCTAATATTCGAGTTAATATGGAGAGACTACTTTAAATACGTATCTATAAAACACGGCAATAAACTCTTTAAAATTGGCGGAATACTAGATAAAGAATACCACTGGAATACTAATACAAAAGCTCTACAACAATGGATTAATGGAACAACACAAGAACCCTTTGTTAATGCAAATATGATAGAATTAAAAAAAACAGGCTGGATGAGTAATCGTGGTCGACAAAACGTAGCCAGTTATTTTGCTAAAAACCTAAAATTAGATTGGCGTATAGGTGCGGCCTATTTCGAGTCTCAACTAATTGATTACGATGTACACAGTAACTACGGTAATTGGATGTATGTTTCGGGTGTTGGCAATGACCCCAGAGATCGCGTATTTAACGTGAAATTACAGGCAGAACGCTACGATTCTAAAGGCAAATACCAACAATTGTGGTTACAAAACACACTATTTTAAAATAATAACTATTGAAAACATTACGATTAATATTAGGCGACCAATTAAATAGTAAACACTCTTGGTATAAAAGTAATCAAGACGAGTACATCTACTGTTTATTCGAAATGCGACAGGAAACGGACTACGTAAAACACCATATTCAAAAAGTAATTGGTTTTTTTGCGGCCATGCGTGCCTTTTCAGAAACCCTAAAATCTAATGGTTGCACAGTAGAATATTACACACTTGACGCTAAAGAAAACACTCAAGATTTAACGCAAAACATTCAGCAACTCATTATAAAGCACAATATAAAGTGTTTTGAATATATAAATCCAGACGAATACCGTTTAGACCAACAACTAAAAGACTTTTGCAATACATTAGATATAAAAACGAATACCGTATCTGCAGAACATTTTTACACTCAAAGAAACGATTTAGCTACTTTTTTTAAAGACAAAAAGCAATGGCTAATGGAAAATTTTTATCGAGATATGCGTAAAAATCATAACATTTTAATGGTAAACAATCAGCCAGAAGGTGGTAAATGGAACTACGATAAAAGCAACAGGAATAAATGGAAGGGTAAACATGAAATTCCAGATTACATATCATTTAAAAACGATGTATCGGATATTGTAGCAGTATTAAAATCCGAGAAAATAAAAACCATAGGCACATTTAAATCTAAATATTTTGAATACCCCATAACAAGAGCACAAGCATTAAAACAATTAAAGTATTTCTGCGAGCACTTACTAGTTCATTTTGGCGATTATCAAGATGCTATGCATACAGACGAAACGTATTTATTTCATTCACGTATATCGTTTGCTATGAACTGTAAACTTATTTCCCCTAAAGATATTGTGACTAGCGTTTTAAACTATTGGCGTAAATATGGCGAAGACATCGATATTTCGCAGGTAGAAGGTTTTATAAGACAAATAATAGGATGGCGAGAATACATGCGTGGTATGTATTGGGCAACAATGCCAGAATACAAAACGCTAAACCATTTAGATAACACCAATGCCCTACCCGATTTTTATTGGACAGGACAAACCAAAATGAATTGTTTAAAACAAGCCATCACTAACTCTTTAGATAACGGCTACGCACACCACATACAACGCCTTATGATAACGGGTAATTATGCTTTACTAACCCAAATACACCCCGATGCAATAGACGACTGGTATTTAGGTATTTATGTAGACGCTATAGAATGGGTGCAACTACCAAATACCAGAGGAATGAGTCAGTTTGCAGACGGTGGTAAAATAGCAACAAAACCATATATATCTAGCGGAAGTTATATTAGCAAAATGAGTAACTATTGCGATAATTGTTATTATAACAAAAAGGACAAAATTGGAGATAAAGCCTGTCCGTTTAATAGTCTATATTGGAATTTTCTAGACGATAAACGAGAATATTTAAGTGGAAACTTTAGAATGAAAATGATGTATAGTTTACTAAATAAAATGGATGCTGAAGACGTGCATAATATAAAAAAACGAGCACAAGATATTATTGAAAATCCTGACCATTACTAAATGTCCGAAAAAGAAGAACTACACCTCGTATGGTACAAACGCGACCTGCGTTTGCAAGACAATGAAGCTATAGAAAATGCTTTAAAGTCTGGTAAACGTGTGCTATTCTGTTATCTATTTGAAAATTTTTTGTTGCAAGACAAGCATTACAGCGAACGTCATTGGAATTTTGTAAAGCAATCCTTAGCCGATATAAATACACAACTAAAACCCTACAATTCTAAAATACTAGTCGTTAATAGTACCATAGACAATCTTGTTACAAGCATTAGTAAATACTACAACCTTACAACAGTACATTCGCATCAAGAAACAGGAATCTATAAAACATATAAAAGAGATATTGCATTTGGTGAGTTTTGTAAAACACAAGATATAACATGGATAGAAACTGTAAACAATGGTGTAGTAAGAGGGTTACGTAATAGAAAGACTTGGTTTGAGGATTGGGAACAATTTATGATGCAAGACACACACACCTTTGCTCCAAAACAACACCAATTACTAAATATAGCAACTATAGAACGTTTAGAGCGCGAATTTAAAACGGTGACTTTACAGG
>NZ_JBSHNS010000558.1:0-35206 GCF_053601635.1 Pontimicrobium sp. MEBiC01747 | reverse complement strand
AGCTCTAAGTACAGCAGCAGAATCTGTAGTAAAATAAGGATTACCAGTTCCTCCTCCAAAAATAACAACACGCCCTTTTCTCAAGTGGCTCATTGCTTTTCTGCGTATAAATGGTTCTGCTACTTCGTTAATTTTTATAGCAGTTTGTAAGCGTGTTTTAACTCCTGCATCTTCTAAAGCACTTTGTAAGGCTAAGCCATTAATAACTGTAGCCAACATTCCCATGTGGTCTCCCTGTACACGATCCATGCCATTACTGGCTCCAGCAACTCCTCTAAAAATGTTACCGCCCCCTATAACTATAGCAACTTCTATTCCTTTATCGGTTACTGCTTTTATATCTTCTGCATATTCGGCTAAACGTTGTGGGTCTATACCGTATTGACGATTTCCCATTAAGGCCTCGCCAGATAATTTTAATAGTATTCTTTTGTATTGCACAGTCTAATGTTTGATGTAATTTTCGTTTTGGCGAAAATAAGAGTTTGGCAAATATAATCAATATAGCCGATTGTTAAAAAAAGAATTGAAACATATAAGACTTAGTTTATATGTAGAATTTAGATAAATAATAATGGTTGTAAAATTATAAAGGATAAAATTGTCCTTTATTAAAATTATCTATAACTTTGCATTAATAATATTATAATATATGTTTTCTAAATCTTGCGAATACGGTCTCAGAGCAGCTATATATATAGCACAGCAATCTAAACTTAATAACAAAGTAAGTTTAAACAAGATATCTGAAGAAATCAATTCGCCACAAGCTTTTACTGCTAAGATTTTACAGCAACTTACTAGAAATAATATTATTAAGTCTATAAAAGGACCCTATGGTGGTTTTATTGTAGAGAAAGATAAAATGACAACAAAATTAAGTGAGGTTGTTAGTGTTTTAGACGGAGACTCTATATATACTGGTTGTGGGTTAGGGCTTAAAGAGTGTGATGCTAAAGCACCATGTCCATTACATTTTAAATTTGCCGATATAAGAGAGCGCTTAAAAGTTATGTTGGAAAGTACAACATTAGTATCTATAACAGACGAATTGGATTTAGAGTCAACTATATTAAAACCGTAAAAAAAATTTATAATTAAAAAAGATAAAAAGGTCTTTTAATCTTTTATGAAAACAACAAGAATATATAATTACCGAATTGCAATAGTATTTGTATGGGTAGGATTTGTATGCGCCATAAGTTTTATGGAGGCATGGTTAAAGTTTCAAGCACCAGGAATTACAACAAAATTAGGATTAGGCATTGGGCAGTTAGTTTTTGGAATGCTAAATAAAGTAGAACTAACTAGTGCCGCATTAATAGTATTATCGCTCACTCTTTATAAACCTAAAAAATTACTAAAAGAATCCTATTACCTTTTTATAGCATTAGCTCTCTTAATAGTTGAGAGTGTATGGTTATTGCCAGCCTTAGATGCTAGAGCAACACTAATAATAGAAGGCGAAATACTTACAGAAAGTATGTTACATCTATACTATGTTTTATTCGAAATTATAAAAACAGTCTGCTTAGTAATGTATGGGATGAAACTTTTAAAACGAATGCAAATAAATAGCAATTAAATAAATGAAAACAGCATCAATTACCAAAGATTTGGTTTATAACGACAATAAACCAAATATAACAGTTTTATTAAAAACGAAACAATCCAAAGAAATAAGAATAACAATGAAAAAAGGGCAGTTTATGAAAGAACACAAAGCACCGTTCCCAATAGTTATTGAAGTTTTTGAAGGAGCCATAGATTTCGGTGTAAATGGAGAGCGTTACAAACTAGTAAAAGGAGATTTAATAGCACTAGATGAAAATGTTCCGCATGATTTAATTGGGGTTCAAGATAGTATTGTTCGTTTATCACTCTCACAAATGGATACGGTAGAACGTGTAGAAAACATAGCTTAAACAAATAAAATAATTAAGACATAAAAAAATGAAGAAAATTTGGATTGGATTTTCAAGCGTAGTTATACTATCTTTTATTGCATTAATATGGGTAGGTACAGAAATTTACCAAACACAACCACCTATACCAGATAAAGTTGTTGTAAAGGAAACGCAAGAGGTTGTTTTTACTAAAGAAGACATACAAGTTGGGCAAAATGTTTGGGAGTCTATTGGAGGTATGGAAGTTGGGTCTATATGGGGGCATGGAAGCTATGTTGCGCCAGATTGGACAGCCGATTGGATCCATAAAGAAGCCATTTTTATGCTAGATAGCTGGGCAAAGCAAGATTTTAATGTAGCATACAACACTTTAAATACAGAACAACAAGCTGCTTTAAAAGCAAGATTAATTAACCATGTAAAAGTAAATACATTTAATGAAGAGAATAGGGTTATAACAATATCTTTAGCGAGATACAACGCTATAAAAAATAACTCTAAATATTATGCAAATATTTTTTCTGAAGGGCATGAACAATATGCCATTCAAAAAGGGGCTTTAGTAAATAAAGAAAAACTAGAACAGTTAAACGCATTCTTGTTTTGGACATCTTGGGCTGCTAGTACAAATAGACCAAACCAAGAGTATACTTATACTTCAAACTGGCCACATGAACCCTTAATAGACAATACCATTACTCCAGATTCTCAAATTTGGTCTGGATTTTCTATTATACTGTTATTATTATTTATTGGGATATTAGCCTATTATTATATAAGAAACCATGAAAAAGGTGAGGCTGTTGTACACCCAGAAAAAGACCCTATAAGTAATCTTACACTGACACGATCTCAAAAAGCGGTACTAAAATATTTTGTAGTTATTTCATTATTAATAGGTTTGCAAATTATACTCGGTATTTTAACTGTGCATTATACGGTTGAAGGGCAAGCCTTTTTTGGGTTCGACCTAGCTAATATATTGCCTTATTCTATTACACGAACTTGGCATACACAATTAGCTGTATTTTGGATAGCTGCAACTTGGTTAGCAACAGGTTTATTTTTAGCACCTATGATTAGTGGAAAAGAAATGAAATTTCAGGTTTTTGGAATTAATTTTCTATTTATAGCCTTACTTATTATAGTATTAGGCTCTTTGTTAGGGGAGTGGTTAGGCGTACACCAGTTTTTAGATTTAACAACTAACTTCTTTTTTGGGCACCAAGGTTATGAGTACATGGACCTTGGACGATTCTGGCAAATATTCCTTGGTATAGGGCTAGTTTTATGGGTTGTTATGGTTGGTAGACACATTCTTCATGGGATTAGAAAAAAGGATGATTCTAAGCATCTATTAATCATTCTTTTAATTTCTGTTATTGCTATTGGAATGTTCTTTTTCTCTGGATTAATGTATGGCGAAAATAGTAGTTTGCCAGTTATTAATTATTGGAGATGGTGGTTAGTACACCTTTGGGTTGAAGGCTTTTTTGAAGTGTTTGCCACTGTAATTATTGCGTTTATATTTTTAAGAATGAAAATAATATCTGCTAAAACAGCTGGTAAAGCTTCTATAGCATCTGCCACTATATTTTTGGCGGGTGGAATTATTGGAACACTTCATCATTTATATTATTCTGGTACACCCGTACAAGCTATTGCGCTTGGTGCTACATTTAGTGCTTTAGAGGTTGTGCCATTAACTTTAATGGGATTTGAAATTAGAGAAAACTGGAACTTGTTAAAGTCTAATGAATGGATGCAAAAGTACAAATGGCCCATCTTTTTCTTTATAGCAGTAGCCTTTTGGAATATGGTAGGAGCAGGTGTATTTGGTTTCTTAATTAATCCGCCAATTGCATTGTACTATATACAAGGTTTAAATACTACAGCTGTGCATGCGCATACCGCTTTATTTGGTGTCTATGGAATGTTAGGTATGGGATTCATTATTATATGCCTGCGTTTTTATTCGGACAGAGTATGGCATTCTAAAAAACTAAAACGTGCATTTTGGTTATTAAATATAGGTCTGGTAGCTATGGTAGTTTTAAGTTTATTACCAGTTGGTATTATACAAGCATACACTTCTATTACCAAAGGATACTCTTATGCTAGAGATGCTGAGTTGTTATACTCTCCAACAGTACAAACCTTAAAATGGTTAAGAATGATTGGAGATATTATATTCTCTGTAGGTATATTTTACTTCTGTTGGTTTACTATACAGGAAACAGTGTATTGTCTTAAAAAGAAAAAGTAAAGACTAAATTTAAATATATTAAGTAAATAAAAAACCACTACTCTAAAAATAAAGTAGTGGTTTTTTATGATATGATTTCTGTGTTAACAGAAAAACTAATTATTATCCTAAAGATACACGTTTAAAAGCTGTAACTGCTACTTTGTTATTAGCAACGTAATCTGCAACGGTTTGCTTTTCGTCTTTAATAAACTTCTGGTCTAATAAACATTGTTCTTGGTCTAATGTTGTGTTATCTGATACAAAACGCTCCATTTTACCTGGTAAAATTTTATCCCAAATTTGTTCTGGTTTACCTTGAGCTTTTAATTCTGCTTTAGCATCCTCTTCAGCTTTAGCCATTACTTCTGGAGTTAATTGAGCCATAGAAATGTATTGAGGTACGTTTTTAAGTGTTTTACCTAAACGTCCTAGCTCAATATTATCTTTTTCTATAACTGCAATTCTAGCTTCAGTTTCAGCTGCTACGTATGCAGGATCGAAATCTTTGTAAGATAACGTAGTTGCACCCATAGAGGCTACTTGCATAGCGACGTCTTTAGAAACTTCGGCTGCATTATCAATACTTTCAGATAAACCAACTAAAGCTGCAATTTTGTTAATGTGAACATAAGTACCAACATAAGCTGCTTCTAATTTTTCAAAAGCGTTGATTTCTAATTTTTCACCAACAACACCAGTTTGTTCAACTAATTTTTCTGCTACAGTAATTCCTCCAAAATCTGCTGCTAAGAAATCTTCTTTGTTATCGAAGTTAATAGCTATATCTGCAAATTGGTTAGCTAATGCTAAAAAGCTTTCGTTTTTACCAACGAAATCAGTTTCACATCCTAAAACGATAGCAACACCAACAGTGTTATCTGCGTTTACTTTAGAAACTGCTGCACCTTCACTAGAATCACGATCGGCTCTTTTTGCAGCTACTTTTTGTCCTTTTTTACGTAAAACATCAATAGCTTTGTCGAAGTCTCCTTCTGCTTCTACTAATGCTTTCTTACAGTCCATCATTCCTGCGCCTGTAGCTTTTCTTAATTTGTTTACTTCTGCTGCTGTAATTTTTACTGTAGTACTCATAGTAAGTATAATTTGAAAAAAGTCGTTTAATTTATTTTCAATATCTGAAAAAGAATTAAACGACTCTTAAAGTAAATGTTATTATATTGTTTATTCTTCTTCTTTTACTGCTTCAGCTTTTGCTGGAGCTGCTTTAGTTGCTGCTTTTTCAGCTTCTTTATTAGCTTTTTCAGCTTTACGCGCATTAAGACCACTTGTTACAGCATCTGTTACATGCGTTAATATTTTATCGATTGATTTAGAAGCATCGTCATTTGCTGGTATAACGTAATCTACTTGACGTGGATCTGAGTTAGTATCTACCATTGCAAAAATAGGAATGTTTAATTTTTGTGCTTCTTTAATCGCGATATGCTCACGTTTAATATCTACAACAAACAAAGCTCCTGGAAGACGTGTCATATCGGTAATAGATCCTAAGTTTTTCTCTAACTTAGCTCTTAAACGGTCTACTTGTAAACGCTCTTTTTTAGATAACGTTAAAAATGTCCCATCTTTCTTCATTCTATCAATAGTAGCCATCTTTTTGATTGCTTTTCTAATAGTAACAAAGTTTGTTAACATTCCACCTGGCCATCTTTCTGTGATGTAAGGCATGTTAATTTTACCTGCTTTTTCAGCGACGATGTCTTTTGCTTGTTTTTTTGTAGCAACAAATAAGATTTTACGTCCAGAGGCTGCAATTTTACTTAATGCTTCTCCTGCTTCTTCTATCTTAGCTGCTGTTTTGTAAAGGTTTATAATATGGATACCGTTACGCTCCATATATACATAAGGGGCCATGTTTGGATCCCACTTACGTGTAAGGTGACCGAAGTGTACACCTGCTTCAAGTAATTCTTTTACTTCTACTGCCATTTTGTAATAGTTTACGTTCTGTTGAATTAGCAATAATTAAGTGGTCTTTATATTTAAATCGCCTTAACTATTTAGATGCTAAACTAAATCCTGTCTTTTGGACTAGGACAACAATAACTGTTTTAATTTTTTTGTGTTTAACAAGATTGAAAAAAACTGATGAACAGATTCCCAATCGAGTTGAGAATTTTAACGTTTTGAGAATTGGAATTTCTTACGCGCTTTCTTCTGTCCGAATTTCTTACGCTCAACCATTCTAGGGTCTCTAGTTAATAATCCTTCAGGCTTAAGAATACCTCTGTTTTCGTCATTTAACTCGCACATTGCACGAGAAATTGCTAAACGGATAGCTTCTGCTTGTCCTGTAATACCACCTCCATATACGTTTACTTTAACATCAAAGTTACCTTCGTTTTCCGTTAACATTAACGGTTGGTTTACTTTGTACTGTAACGTAGCTGTAGGGAAGTAGTCTTTTAATGTCTTTTTGTTTACTGTAATTTCACCTTTTCCTTCAGAAAGGTAAACACGAGCAACAGCCGTTTTTCTACGACCAATTTTGTGTAATACTTCCATTACTTGAATTCGTTTAAGTTAATTGTAGTTGGTTTTTGAGCTTCGTGAGCGTGCTCTGTTCCAGTTACAACAGTTAAATTTCTAAAAAGCTCTGCTCCTAATTTATTTTTAGGTAACATTCCTTTTACAGATTTCTCTACTAATCTTGCTGGATCTTTTCCAAACAATTCAGTAGCAGTTAAACTTCTTTGACCACCTGGGTAACCGGTGTGACGAATGTACGTTTTGTCATTCCACTTGTTTCCCGATAAGTTGATTTTTTCTGCGTTGATAACAATTACGTTATCTCCACAATCAACGTGTGGTGTGAAGCTAGGCTTATGTTTTCCTCTTAAAAGTTTTGCAACTTTAGAAGCCATACGCCCTAACGTTTGACCTTCAGCATCAACTAAAACCCACTGCTTATCTACAGTTGCCTTGTTAGCTGAAATCGTTTTGTAGCTTAATGTGTCCACAATTATTAATTTTATTTATTAAACATTCCTCTCTCGAAAAGAGTTTGCAAATTTACGATTATATATTTGATTACCAAATAGTGAAGCCCTATTTTTTATAGACAAAAAATCGGTTCATTTATTTATAGATACTAAAAGGCTTAATCTTTTAATAATTAAGTTGTTATTAGTTTGTATAGATGCAACAATATTAGTACTTATTAAAATAAGATAAAACAAGTATTAATTATGTGTTAGTTTGGTAATGATTTTTTGATGTTGGGGAAATTTAGAAATTAGCTCTGTTCTATTTGGAAGTTCGAAATCACTAAAATCGAATCCAGGCGCTACAGTGCATCCCACTAACGCATAAGTATCGTTGCCAGAAACTTCGGCAGCAAACCAATCGCCTCCAGAAACTACTAATTGTGGCACTTCTCCAGTAGTAAAATCTCTTCCTATTTTATATTCTGAATGTTGACCCTCTGGAGATATTGTATGTAGTTTAATAGTAGTGCCATCGTAAAAATGCCAAATTTCATCTTGCTTAATACGGTGAAATGCTGAAAACGTATTAGAAGTTAATAAAAAATAGATACATGTAGAGTAACTACGTACACCGTTATAGGTTGGGTCTAAGCTATCTGTATTAATATTACCGATACTTCTATAAGTTTCTTTAAAATAACCACCTTCGGGATGTGGTTTTAGGTTTAGTAATTTTATAATATTCTCTATGTTATTCATTTATTAAAAGGGGGCTAGTTATACGCTTCATACGATTTACGAATGTAGTCTTTTGCTTCTTCATCGGTTTTAAAATCTGGTGTTTTATAATTCTCCCCTGTTTCTCTATTTTTATGCTCGGTAAGTGAAGCAGCATGTGCTTTTATAATTTGTGAAGCATGATTAGGAATTTTAACCGAAGCATCTGCTACTGGAGCTTTAATACCTTTCATTGGGTCGTCTTTTCTAACTTCGGAGAGTGAAAGCACATCTAAAATGCCTGGGGCGGCCTTGTCTCGGTTGGTTAATGGCGATAAGTCAAAGAGTTCTTCTATTGTTTTTAGTATGGAGGTATGGTCTAAAGGTGTTTCGCTTTTAGTTCTATATACAGTACCGGCTTCAATCCAAGGTGATATTAAAACACAAGGAACTCTAACACCAAAACGATCAAATTTAAAACCTGTGGTTTTATTTACAGCTTCTGGATTAGGTTGTGCTGCTCCTGTTGGCGGTGTAACATGATCATAGCAACCGCCATGCTCATCATAATTTATTATTAATAAGGTGTCTTCCCAATATTGCGATTGTTTTAGTGCATTATATATTTTTAACATGTAAGCCTCGCCAGCTGCTACATCGTAATTTGGATGCTGACTATTGCCATAGCTTCCCCATTCGGGTTCTATAAAAACATAATCTGGAAGGTTCTCATTATCTAAGGCATCTTGGAACGCTTTAAACTCTCCATATCCACAGCCTTTAGGAACACTACCATCTTTTTTGTATATGTCTTGACAAAACGAATACGTATAAGAGTATTTAGAGCCATCTCCATAAATTCCCCAAGTATGATTATTACTTTCTAGATGTTTAAAGATGCTTCTGGCACTATAAGATTGTGTTTCGTCGTATAAATGTCCTTGAGAAGTTGCCATGTGCATAAAAGCTCTGTTCGGAAGAGTCTCAGATGGAACTGAGCAATAATAATGATCGCAAACAGCGTAGCTTTTAGCTAAGTTTGAGAGTACCGGCAATGTCTCTGGCGTATACATGCCCATAATATCTTTGGGTTCTGTATTTGGAAATTTGCTTACTATTTCTAAACCAGACTGTGGTGGCGAAACATGTTTGTACCAATGGTGGTAGTTTTCGTCTTTATAGTGGTCTGAAACTTTATGTGGTGCTTCTGGTGTTGTTTTCGTTTTATTTGTTGGTTTTTTAGGATGAAACGGCGGGTCTCCAAAGTATTTGTTTCCTATTTTGTTTTCAAAATCTCTAACAAAGCCTTGGTTTGGTGCAATACCAGATGGATATGGTGGGTTTAAATTTCCAAATAACTGAAAGTTAGTATTCATAAACCCTTCTCCAGGGTCCATTTTAGGCATATAGTAAGTGTACGGGTTGTCGTTTTTAATAGGGAATACTTGTATTGTGTCGCCTTTGCCATCGGGATTTGTTTCTTGTCCTGTTAGGCCTTCAAAAGGGTGGCCTAGTGGCGATTTGTTGTCTTTGTATAAAAAGCCTAGCATATGATCGAATGAGCGATTTTCGAACATGACTACAATTATGTGTTTGATTTTTTCTTTAGGTGGTATCATTTCTTTTTGGTTTAATGAGTACTCTAATTTAGAGTTTAAATCATAGCATTCCAAATTTTTGGAATAGTTACAGTATACTATATGTATAGTTAAGTGAGCTTGTTGATTATTAAAGATACCTTTTCTAAAATGATTATAATTAAGTATAAGAAAAAAGCGACTTGAGGTTTATTTTCAAGTCGCTTGTATATAATTAGTGTAATTGGTTTACAATCGTTTTAGCAATAATTCTGCTACTAATTCGGAAGACGCAGGATTTTGTCCTGTAATTAATAACCCGTCTTCTACTGCGTGAGGTTGCCAATCGTCTTTTCTAGAGTAGATGCCGCCATTATCTTTTAGCATGTCTTCTACTAAAAACGGTACTATAGATGTTAACTCTACAGCGTCTTCTTCGGTATTAGTAAAACCGGTTACGTTTTTATCTTTTACTAAAGGTGTGCTATCTGCGTTTTTTGTATGTTTAAATACTGCTGGGGCATGGCAAACCGCACTTACGGGTTTATTATTGGCATAAAAAGCTTCAATTAATGTAATAGAGTTTTTATCTTCTGCTAAATCCCATAAAGGGCCGTGGCCGCCAGGGTAAAATACAGCGTCGTAATCTGCTTCGTTTACGGTTTCTAACTTAATAGATGTTGCTAAGGCATTTTGTGTGGCTTTATCTTTATTAAAGCGAATGGTTGCAGGCGTTTCAAAATCTGAAGTCGCGCTTGTTGGGTCTATTGGTGGTTGCCCACCTTTTGGTGAGGCTATGGTTATGTTTACGCCTTTGTCTTTTAATATATAATAGGGTGCTGCAAATTCTTCTATCCAAAATCCTGTTTTGTGTCCTGTATTACCTAAATCTTCGTGGCTTGTTAATACAAATAGTACGTTTTTCATGGGTATCTGTTTTTATGTATAGTGTAAATAATATTCTGTATGTAGATTATATACTCTACAAATTTAGTGTAGCTGCTACAATGAAAAAATGAGGTATGTTAAGAAATGAGCTTATTGTGTTTTTCCTTTGTTAAAGCATTTGAAAAGGCATATTAAGTTTATTATAAAAGTTGACGTCAGTTCGAGTGATTTTGAGGCATGAGAAATTATATCGATAACTAATTTTATAACATTCTTATTCTCGATATAATCCCGTTAATTAGGTTGCCTATTACACTCAATTAACAGTTTAACTTGTAGGTTGTTGTTATTCTAGCCTGTAGCAATGTCTTTTCTAATTCTACTTAGGCTTTCTGTTGCAATACCTAAGTAGGAAGCGATGTGGTAATTTTTTACGCTTTTCTCTATATTAGGGTAGGTGTTTATAAAGGCAATATAGCGTTCTTTTGCTGGTAGGGCTAAATTGGCAAGTATGCGTTTTTGAAAACTGGCAAATGCTTTTTCCATTTTTAGTCTAAAAAAAGTTTCTAGCTGCGGAATGTCTTTGTAGAGCGTTTCCATACTTTGTTTAGAGATTTTAAATAGTGTGGCATCTTGTATGCATTCTATGGTTAGGATGGCTTTTGATGCTGAAAAGAAAGCTGTAAAATCGCTTATCCACCAATCTTTAATGGCAAATTGAAGCGTGTGTTCTTTTCCTGATTTATCTATAAAATAGGTTCTTAAACAGCCATTGTAAACAAAATATTGATGAGCTACCAAATCGTTTGCATTTAAAATGGTATTTCCTTTTTTTACCTCTAGTGTTTCAAAATGGTTTGCTATGTTGTGTTTGTTTTCTGAAGAGAGTGCTGTGTCTTTAAAGATTTCGGATATAATACTGTTTTCCATTAGTCTTCGTAATCTGCTTTCTTTTTTATAATGTTGATGAGTGCTGCGATAATTTCAGCTTTTGTAATAGTATCTTTATCGGAATAGATTAAGTAGTCTACTATACCATTGTCTTTAATTTGAATAGAAACATCTCCTTGTCCTATATCTTTTTGTACTATGGTGATATCGGCTAAGCCATTCTTTTTTATTCTAACTGAACGATCTGCAAATCCAGAATGCTTTAAAATAAAATCGGCTTTGTATTTACGGTCTGTAAACCCAACGGTAATATCTGCAAAAGTTTGTGTAAAACGCACTGAAATATCCCCAAAACCATTAGTTTTAATTCTAATAGAAGTATCTGCAAAACCTGTGTCTTTAATTTCAACGGATTCTTGACTTATTATCGTATTGGTAAAAAGCGATAATGCAACTAATATTAATATTTTTTTTAATATCATAATTTAATTTTTAGGCAAATAGTTGCTAGGTATAGGGTTGTCTTTAGATTCTTGTGTCCAGTATATATTAATAATCCACCATCTTTTACCATCGTTTAATAATTGTATACTATTTATTCCTCTCATAAATGGGACTGTATCCTTTTCGCTATTAAAAGCTTCGTAAGTACTAAATACTTGGGTTATATTTCCAAAAGTATTTTCTGTTCTATGTATTTCTTTTTCAAAAAAACCATTATCTACTAACCATTTTCCGGAAGTTTTAATATAATCGTCTGGTGTCATAAAACGTGCTTTGTATGTGCCTTCTTTACTTTTGCCAGAGGGTATTAATTTAGCATCTGGATGGAATAAATATTTAAATAGTTCCCAATCTCTTGCTTCTCCTTTTTCTCCAGAAATTACAGCGTATAGGGTTTCTATTGTACTGTCTAATGTTTTTACTTTTTCGTTGTATTTAGAGGTTGTAGTTTGTGCTTTTGTTACTATTGTAAACAAACAAAGTAATACGGTGGTGAGTACTAATTTTTTCATGTGTTTGTAGTTTTAGAAGTTATTAATATGGCCAATTAACATGTAAGGGTTTAGTCATCCACGGCAATTTTATAATTGAAAATGATAATGGAGATTTTATTAATAAAATATCGTAAGCTCTTTTTTCTACGGTTAATTCCCAGCGGTCTTCCTGTTCTACTAATAGACCATCTCTTACCAGCCAGTTTCCTCTAAAACCATTAACAGTACTTTGTCCAATGGCATCCCAATTGTCTATAGCAGATTTTATTAAACTATTCATTAATGTTTTCTCATCGTCCGAAATAGTAATGTGATCTTGCATTGGCGTATCTACAGCTAAACCACAAAGGACTTTATTTAATGGGAGTAAAGAGACTTCGGCTTGTTCTAATCCCGTAACTAAGTATTGTAAATAGTGTACGGCGTCTAGTTGTGCTTCTTGTGTAATAAATGTTCTCTCTTTTATAAGATCTAGCCTTATAAATAACATCATAATATAAGATTGTAAGATTACGATTCCTGAATTAGGTATAGAAATATTTTGATGTAATATATTAGTGGTGGCTTTCATTTGTATTTGTCTTATTTAGTTTTTAATAGCGTATTATTGGTTCTAAGTTATTAATAATCATTGAATACCACACTATTGCGGCCCAAAACCAGAGTATTATAACATAAATGAGGCGTAATAGCATTATTTGTTTTATTATTTTACTTAAATAATGCCATGCAATACCAGCAAGAATAAACCCAAATGCCCATGCCATGCCAGCACATATTGTTGTTGGCCAAACCCAATCGCCTCTCCAATCGTTTAATGTTGGGTAATTGTTAAACAGAAAAGAGACCGTGTAATACAATAGTGCACCGAGAATCCCCATGCTTAATAGCCCTAATGTTAGTGTAACTATAAAAGCTATAGCAGAAAATTTAGTTGTAAAAGGTAAGGGTTTCCAGTATTTTAACATGTTTCGTTATGTGTTCAACTTCTTATCTATTCGTAGTAGTGTATTCCAGTTTCTAGTAGTAATGTTTTTGCCAAAACTATGCTCTAAAGTTGTCATTGCTTTCGTTGTTTTAGATTTTGAAAGATCTAATACACTAATAATATTTTTGTTTTTATAGTCTAATATTTTATAAGCTTGGTCTTCGCTCTCCCAAGGTATTTGCAGGTTTGGTTCTACAGCAGTTTTTAAAAATGAAATATAAAGTTTGATATCTTTAGTTATTTCTAGATTATTAAAAGGGGTTTCTTTTAATATGTTTTGTATTGTTTCTGCTGTTCTTACAATTGTGGGAATAGGAAACCCGAATGTTTTTTCTAGGTGTAGCGTTATATTTTGTTCGATTATTGCTATGTCTTTGTTTGTGCTATCGAAAATAATATTACCAGAATTTAAAATGGTTATTATGTTTTTAAAACCAAGTGTCTGTAATTCGGCTTTTAAATCTGCCATTGGGACTTTGTGGTGTCCGCCAACATTAATGCCTCTTAAAAATGCGATATATGTTTTCATTTAAATAGTGTTTAAATGCTTAATATAATTATTTAAAAGCCCTCTTATTTGCTCAGCTGCTACTGGATTTGCAGAATGTACTTTAAATTCTAAGTTTTTTAAATCTAATCCAGATTGGTAAACTAGCCATTTTGCAGCTGCTAACCCATCAGGGGCTACAGTGGTTTTATCTTCTTTAAGACCTAGATCGTTATCGAAGCTTATGTAATTTGGTAAGCCATTGGTTTTAATGTACTCTATAAATGCATCGTAGGTTCTAACAATGTCAAATTCCGATTCCATAGATTTATCATAGATCATATCTATGGTCCTTACGTCGTCTAAGAAAAGTTTTTTCATGTATTATTTAAAATAATATAATCGCAATATTACAATTGTTTTTTTTTCTTTATTAGTTTCGATTAAAAGTACAAAATAATATGTCTTTCGCTATAATATGATGAAAAAACTTAGGTAGTTCTACTTGCTTTTTAAATCGGTGTTTTTACGCTAGTAAATGTTGAGGTACTGTTGGACATTTGTTATGTAATTACTTATAGCGGAATCCGAAAAGCTAAATTTAGATAGAGTAGGAGGTTTTAAAAATTAAATACAATGGCAAATAGAACACATAGTAGTGTAGTTGAGGCATTAAAAATAATGCTTAATAGAAATTTAGAAATGAAAGAAGCACTATTGGCATCTTTAAAAGTTGCGAATGTTAGAGCTAAAGAAAGTTTAAATGAAAATTTATATAAAGCTATAAATAATGAGTTTCAGGGTAATGGATGGCCAACTACTATTGATGCGTATTACGATTATTTAGAATTGTATGTACGTTTAGTGCCCAATGAGAGTAATGATGAGAGTTATCCTAATGCATGGAAAAGTAATGGAGAAGCTAATGGCTATAACCAAAAAGTATACGATTTATTATGTCAGTTTTACTGGTTGGTAGATCAGAAAATTCCTGAGACTAATATTTCTATGCAAAGTTTTAAAGAGTTTGCAGCTTGGCTAGTAAGTTTTGCAAAGGCTTGGGGAGAATTTTTAGATACAGAACCTTCGCTAACAACAGAGAGTTTGCATTCTTTTAAGTATGATACAATGTATAATTATCCTTTATATGCAGAGAATGAGCCTACATGGAATACATTTAATACTTTTTTTTACAGAGAATTTAACGGTGCAGATAGTAATACAGGTATAACTCCATTACGCCCTATTGCAGAGCCTGATAATAATGAAACTATAGTGGCGCCTGCCGATTGTACATTTCAACAAGATTATGCTATAGACAATAGCGGAAATGTTTTAGATAAAGATGGGAAAATAACATCTGTTGTTTTTAAACAAACACATGCTATTGGAAATGTTAATGATCTTTTAGATAATAGTGAATATGCAGAGTGTTTTTATGGTGGTACTTTTGTGCATTATTTTTTAAGCCCATTCGATTATCATCGTTTTCATACTCCAGTAGGAGGACAGGTCTTAGAAATTAAAGATATACAAGGAAAAGTGTATTTAAATGTAGTGCTTAAAGACGATGGGCAGTGGGATGCACCAGATGGTGCGGGTGATGGTTACGAATTTAACCAAGCAAGAGGTCTTGTTATTTTAGATGCTGGAGAAGCGGTTGGTAAGGTTGCAATTTTACCCATTGGTATGGCTCAGGTGTCTGGTGTAGAAATGTATATAGATAAACTTAAAGACAAAACAGTTGTTAAGGGACAGGAGTTTGGTAAGTTTAAATTTGGTGGATCGGACATTATTATGTTGTTTGAAAAAGAACCAAAAGAGTTGTATTTATTTAAAAAAGATCCCGCACACAATCCTATCCATTTCCAGTATGGACAAACTGCTGTGTATTGGAATAAATAAACATATTGTTAGTTGTAAAGTCTATAGTAATAGCTTTTGCAAGAGAGAACGGCGAATCTTTTAGATTCGCCGTTTTTGTTTTTATAATAAACTATATAACTATATAGTTACTCTTTTACTCTTGTTAAAATAATCGAGTTTACATCATTAAATTCTGTTGGTCTTGTAGTACTGAAAGAAGAGGCTAATTGTATAGTATTATCATCTATTGCTTTAGCTATAAATAACATTTTCTTCTGTTCTTTTGTTTCCAACATGGTTACTATTAAGTCTATTTCTACAGGGGTTGCCTCATAGTTTACTTGGTACGTCATGGAGCCTTTTTTTCCTTTCATTACAAATTCTTTACCTCCAAGTACTTGTCCTTGGGCTTCTAGAGTAGCGTAACCTTCTTTATCGAAAATAAAATAGCCGATGTCTCCTTTTTCTTCTCCAACCCATTTTCCAACAATATCCATTGTTGTTTTATTTGTTGTAAATGATGATAGTGATAAAATAGAAATAAATAGTAATATTAATTTTTTCATGATTTTTGTTTTTATGTTTTCTAGTGTGCTTCCAGCCAATTCAACCCAGTATCTAGTTCTACATCTAAAGGGACTTCTAGCTTAAATGCATTTTCCATTTCTGTTTTAATAAGGGTTTTCATTTCCTCTAATTCTGGCTTGTAGACGTCGAACACCAATTCATCATGTACTTGTAATAACATTTTGGTTTTATAGTTGCCAGCTTCTAGTTTGTTATAAATGTTAATCATAGCAATTTTAATAATATCGGCAGCGCTACCTTGTATTGGAGCATTAACAGCATTACGTTCTGCTGCTCCTCTAACAACAGCATTACGAGAGTTAATGTCTTTTAAATAACGACGACGCCCTAATACGGTTTGTACATAACCATTATCGCGAGCAAAATCGACTTGATCGCTTATGTATTTACGTAGTTTAGGGTATGTTTCGTAGTAGGTGTCTATTAGTTCTTTAGCTTCACTTCTGGTTAAATCGGTCTGATTACTTAGTCCAAATGCAGAAACACCATAGATAATCCCGAAATTAACAGTTTTAGCATTGCTTCGTTGTGCTCTAGTTACCTCTTCTAGAGGAACATTAAATACTTTTGCAGCGGTAGAGGCGTGAATGTCTTCACCGTTTTTAAACGCAGAAATCATGGTTTCTTCTTTACTAAGCGCAGCTATAATACGCAGTTCTATTTGCGAGTAATCGGCAGCGAGTAATATATAATCTTCATTTCTTGGTACAAATGCTTTTCTTACTTGTCTTCCGCGTTCTGTACGGATAGGAATATTTTGTAAGTTAGGGTTGTTACTGCTTAAACGGCCTGTAGCAGCAACGGTTTGCATATAATCGGTATGTACGCGTCCTGTATGTTCTTCTACTTGTGTTGGTAATGCATCTACATAAGTACTTTTTAATTTAGCTAATCCACGATAATCTAGGATATTTTGAATAATTTCATGGTCTTTTGCTAAGTATGATAAAACATCTTCAGCTGTAGAGTATTGCCCTGTTTTAGTTTTTTTAGGTTTATCTACTAACTTTAGTTTTTCGAATAAAATAACGCCTAATTGTTTTGGAGAGGCTATATTAAATTCTTCACCAGCTTCGGTATATATTTTAGATTCTAATGTTTTTATATCGTTGTTTAACGCTTCTGAAAGAGAATTTAAAAAGGTTTTATCTAGATTAATACCTTCTAACTCCATAGCTGCTAAAACACGGAGCAAAGGCACTTCAATATCATCGAATAGTTTTTGTGTATTGGCGTCTCCTAATTCTTTCTGGAAATGTTCTTTAAGTTGTAATGTAATATCTGCATCTTCAACAGCGTATTCTGTTTGTTTGTCTAAAGGTACTTTGCGCATAGATAGCTGGTTTTTCCCTTTTTTTCCAATTAAATCTGTAATAGAAATTGGTGTGTAGTTTAAATAAGTTTCAGCTAAGATATCCATATTATGGCGCATGTCTGCATTAATTAAATAATGTGCTAACATGGTGTCAAATAAAGGCCCTTTTACTTTTACATTATATTTGTTAAGAACTTTAATGTCGTATTTTAAGTTTTGTCCTATTTTCTCAATAGTCTCATTTTCAAAAAATGGTCTTAATTGTTCTATAAGTTCTTGTGCTTCGTTTCTGTTTTCAGGAAACGGAATGTAAAATCCTTTGCCTATCTCCCAAGAAAAGGCAATACCTACAAGCTCGGCAGTTAATGCGTTTAAACCAGTTGTTTCTGTATCGAAGCATACACTGGTTTGATTCATAAGGTTTTTAATAAATAGTTTCATCGCCATTCCTGGTGAAACACTTTGGTATACATGAGCTGTTGTAACAGCTGTTTTTCTACTATTTTCTGTAACCGTTTCTGTTTCTGTAGATGGCTGACCTCCAAATAATGAAAATTGTCCAGCTCCTGCTGCGGCTTGTTCTTTAGGTGTAGTTTTTGGCGTTGTTTTTGCTTCTTTTGCGTTTGAAGTATTTTCAACTGGAGTGGTAAACGTTTTAGTAAAATTATCTATTAAGCGTCTAAACTCTAACTCTTGGAATATAGTTGTTACTGCTGGAATATCTGGTTCAGACATTTCAAAATCTTTAGCATCAAATTCTACTGGCACATCTAGCATAATTGTAGCTAGCTTTTTAGAAAGCATACCTAATTCACCATTGGCTTCAATTTTTTCTTTCATTTTTCCTTTCAGCTCATGGGTATTGGCTAAAAGATTTTCCATACTTCCGTATTTTGCTAAAAACTTTTTAGCTGTTTTGTCTCCAACACCTGGTAAGCCCGGTATGTTGTCGGCAGAATCGCCCATCATTCCTAGGTAGTCTATAACTTGTAATGGGTTTTCAACTTCAAATTTTTTCTGCACTTCTGGAATTCCCCATGTTTCGTACCCTCCACCAAAAACTGGGCGATACATAAAAATATTTTCTGAGACTAGTTGTGCAAAATCTTTATCTGGTGTTACCATAAAGGTTTTATATCCTTCTTTCTCGGCTTTTTTAGCTAAAGTACCTATAACGTCATCGGCTTCGAAGCCTTCTTTTACCATAATAGGAATGTGCATAGCACGTAAAATATCGTAAATTAATGGTACAGCAAGTTTAATAGCTTCTGGTGTTTCATCTCTATTGGCTTTGTATTCTTGAAACATTTCTATGCGATCTGTACTTCCACCTTTATCAAAACATACTGCTAAATGATCTGGACGTTCTCGTTTTATAACATCTAATAAAGAATTCATAAACCCCATAATGGCTGAGGTGTCTAAGCCTTTAGAATTTATTCTAGGGTTTTTTATAAATGCATAGTAACCACGAAAAATTAAAGCGTAAGCATCTATTAAGAACAATCGTTTTTGATCTGACATTGTATAATGTTTTGATAGAATCTCAAAACTACAAAAACTTATGCTTTAAATTGAGTGGTGGTCTTCGATTTTTTATAGTATTAAGAGAATAATGTGTTATTCTTTTTTATTCTTAATCATGTATTCGGATTGTAAATTCTCGTTTTTACCATCTTGAAATTTGGTCATGCTAAACCATTGATGAATAGAGAAACTGCCTGTTTCCCCTTTTTTATTCATAGCAATATACCCCACTTGGAAGTTTTTGTAGTTGCTGTTAGGTTTATCTATTATTCGCTTTATCGCTTCTTTACATGCTTCTTGTGGTGATTTGCCTTGTCGCATAAGTTCTACAACTAAAAAGCTTCCTACAGTTTTTACAACTTCCTCACCTAAGCCAGTTGCCACGCAACCGCCAATTTCGTTATCTACAAATAAACCAGACCCTATAATTGGCGAGTCTCCTACGCGTCCAGCCATTTTATATGCAAGGCCACTTGTTGTACATGCGCCAGAAATATCTCCATTTTTGTCCATTGCAAGCATACCAATTGTATCGTGGTTTTCAATGTTTATTATAGGCTTGTATTTAGCGTCTTTTAACCATTCTTGCCATCCTTTTTTTGAGGCTTCGGTTAATAAGTTTTCTCGTTTCATACCTTTAGAAACAGCAAATTGCTCTGCTCCTTTACCTGCTAGCATAACATGTGGCGTATCTTCCATGACTTTTCTAGCGACTGAAATGGCGTGTGTAATATTTTGCATGTAAACTACAGCCCCACAATCTCCATTTTTATTCATGATGCAGGCATCTAATGTTACATTACCATCGCGATCTGGTCTACCGCCTTTACCAACAGATTGGTTTTTTATATCTGCCTCTTCTACCATACAGCCTTGTTCTAAAGCATCTAAAATAGAGCCGTTTTCTTGTAATACAGATGCTGCTTTTGCTGTTGCATTAGGTACATCCCAAGTAGCAATAACAATGGGTAATTTTTGTTGTGTATCTGCTTTATTGGTTGTTACTGCTATTTCTTTTTCGGGGGTATTGTCTTTGCAACTTGTTACAGCGCTTCCAACTGCTAGACCCACACTTGTTAGTGAGGCATTTTTAAGAAAGTGTCGGCGTTTCATTATAATTAGGTAGGTTTAATTTATTCTAGCAATATAGGATTTTTCAATTTAAAGGGGCTTTAAATATATCTTAAAATTGATTTGATAAATGGTTTAACAGTTTAGAAAAAGAACAAGTCTCAATTCCCTAAACTTTTATTTTAAGGATATAAAAATGAATAAACTTATTCTGCATAACCATTTTTTAGTGCAAATACTGCTAAGCCAACTCTGGTTTTAAGTTCTAGTTTTTCGAAAAGACTATCTCTATAATTTTCTACTGTTCTTGGACTGCAAAACATTTTTTCGGCTATTTGTTTATAGGTCATTTCGGTTACGGTGTATTTTAAAAACTCTACTTCTCTGTCTGATAATGAAATTTTTGATGAAGCATTAATAGAGTCATCGCCAATGCTTGTAAATATTTTGCTTGCTGCCCATTCTGGAAAATAATGTCCATTTTCCACAAGTGTGTTTAATCCTTTTTCTAATTCTGTTGGGTGTACATTTTTTAGCATGTAGCCTTTGGCGCTGTGTTTTATCATTTTAATTAAACTTTGCTCATCGTCTTGCATGCTTAAAGCCATGATAAGTACATTTGGATGTGTTTCTTTTAACCATTTTGCAGTTTCAAAACCATCCATAACTGGCATGCTAATATCTAATAAAACAATATCTGGTATGGGTTTGCTTTTAAGTTGTTTTTGAAAATCTAACCCGTTTTCGCAAACATACAGCACTTCAAATTGATTAAAATTAGAAATAATACTGCTTAAAGCATTGGCAATTAATATATGGTCGTCGATAATTACAATGGTACGTTTCATTTAAAGAGGGATATCTATTGTTAGTGTTGTGCCTTGGGTTTCTTTACTTTCTAATTTAAATGTTCCACCTATTAAAGCGGTTCTTTTTTTCATGTTTTTAAGTCCTATACCTGTTGGTTTTATGGTGTTTGTGTTAAAACCTTTGCCATCATCTTTAAGTTTTAAAGTTACAGTATTGTTATGTTTAATTAAAGCGACATTAATATGTTTGCAATTAGCATGTTTAATGCTGTTTTGTAAAAATTCCTGTGTAATTCTAAATAAGATACTTTTAATTTGATAGGACTCAATTTTAATGTTTTCGGTATTTGTAAAATGGACGTCGCAACGTTTTAAGGCATTAATTTTGCCGCACTCATTTGCTATTAAGGTATTTAATGTATGCGTTTCTATAGCATTATCGGTTAAAGACTTAGAGAGCTGCCTTAACTCACTTAACGATTCGTTAATAATTGTGCTTATATTTTCAATACTCTCATTAACCTGAGGTGCTTTATTCTCGAAGGCTAATTGTTGGGTGTAGAGACTAGCTAGGGTTAGTTTTTGTCCAATATTATCGTGTATTTCTTGCCCAATATATTGCATGGTTTGGGTTTGGATTTCTACTTGCGTTTCTAACAGTTCGCGTTTATGAGTTTCGTTTTTAGTTTTAATTTCTTCAACATGAGCTTTCTTTTTTATGCGGTATTCTCGTATAAAAATGATGATTCCTGCTATAAAAGCTAGGAAAATGATATTAAATAATATTATAGTTATTGTGATTGATGTTTCCCCCATATAAACGAAGCTATAAATAATAAATACATAATACAATTAGAAACTAAAAAATACAGGTAGTAAGAATTCCAAAGAGATATGTTTGGTTCTTTTAATAATTCATCATAAAATGCTAAAAAAGGATATGTACCTACATAAAATAAAATCATGCCTAAATTAATGTAAAACATTTTGTTTTTTTTGAATTCTAAAATATCTTCATTTTTAATTTGTTTTAAGAATTCTAAAACGACTAGAAAAATTATAATTATACTTCCAGTAGTTAAATTTATAGTAGATATAGTTTTTATTTTTTGCTCATATAGTTCTAAGGGAACAAATGTGAATATATAGACAATACAACAAGCGTAATACAGCTTTTTCTTATTAAGAGACTTTGAGGCGTATAACCAGTAGAAGAATAAATATTGGATAGGTATTCCGAAGAATGCATAATAATCTTGTTTTCTAAAACTAAATATATCATTAGGAGCAAATTTCCAAAAAACTTCTTGTAAGAATACTAATATTAGATATAAAGAAAACCATTTCCAATAATTTTGCTTTAATTTAGGTAGATAATATAAAGCAACTAGGGCAGAAATAAACTCTAACCCTAGTCTTATTTTATCTATGTTAGGATAATATTCAAACATATTAAAATCCTCCAGAGCCATCAGCAGGAGGTATTAAACTACCATGATTTTGAGAACCAGTAGAGCCTCCAGAATTGTTTCCTTTCTTTGTTATTCCAAAAGAAGGAACTGTAGTTGTAGATGGTGTACCAGGATAATCAAAAGGCATACCGTTAGTATAAGTATTAGTATCTAAAGGGTTAAAATTTACATGTTTACCATCTTTACGCTTTATAGTTGGTATAATAACAAGTGTATGGTGTTCTCCATATTGCTTACCAAGCGGGTCTGTAGCTAAATCGTTTAAGTCACTAAAGTTTTTCCAGTTTTCAAATTTTGGGTAACGCGAGTAGTGAATACGAAGACCTAATTCTGGTTTAGATACAACATTGCTGTTTTGTAAGGTATTGTATTCGGTATGGTAAATAAATGTTTTAAGCGTTTCTAAATCGAACCAAATAGAATGTGCATCGTCTAAGTTACTAGCGTTATCAATATATCGTTTTTGGTAATCTTTATAACCACTTATCATATTACGAACTAAATCGACTTCTAGTTGATTCATGTTAACATTAGAGTAGTCCATACAGATTTTTGTGTTAGACACAGTTGATGATTTAGGTGGATATTTATAGATGTAGAGTGCAAATAAAATTAAAACAATAATTAATAAAATAGTAGATAGCATGATATTATTTTTAGTTAGGGTTAAGTAATAAATGTAATAAGTTATTTGTGATTTTTATGTTGAGCAAAGTAACAATTATGTTTTTATATTTTTATAAGTAGTGAAACCTAAAGTTGTAGGGTTAATTAACCTAAATTCTAAACTACAAATAAAAAAAACCTACAAAAACTAATTTATAGGTTTTTTATTTAAGTTGAACGTAATAAACTTATAGTGTTACTGTTTTCTTATTATTTCTTATACCATAGAACATAATGTATCCATAACAAATGGTTACAAATATAAAGGCTATTTTAAATCCTGAAGCATCTATTAACGCTCCACATATTAAAGGTATTATTGCTCCTCCTACAATAGCTGTACATAGTAAACCAGAGCCTTTTGGTTTTAACGAACCAATACCATCTAAAGCTAATGTGAAAATAGTTGGGAACATGATAGAATTGAACAAACCAACTGCAAGAATACTCCACATAGAAATTAGCCCTGTAGTACTAATAGAAATAAAAATTAGTGAGATTGCTAGTAAAGCAAAAATACCTAAAACTTTTCCTGGGCTTATAATTCGGGTTAAATATGAACCTACAAAGCGGCCAATCATAGCGCCAGACCAATAGAATATTACAAATATTCCAAGTAGTGCTTTGGGGTCTGCACCTTCTAAAGATTTATTAAATAATTTTGAGACTGTATTCGCTATGCTCATCATAACATTATTGTCTGCAATTAAAGCAGGCATATTCATGTCTTGGAAATAGTTAATTAAAAAGCTACCTATGGAAACTTCTGCACCTACATAGAAGAAAATACCTATTACGCCTAGCATTAAATTTGTGTTTTTAAAAGCTTCACCATAAGTGCCAACACGCTCTTCGCTAATTAATTTAGGTAATTTGGCAAAGAAAAAGAAACCAGCGATAAGTGCTATAAAAATGGCAAGGCCTATAAATGGTGTTTGTACAGCAGAGGCTTCGGCTGTATAATAAGTGTCTCTTGCGGTTTCTGTTAATGTTTCTATTTCTTCTGTTGTTTTTACTTTATCGCTTAAAATAAACAAAGCACCAATAGCAGGTGCAATAGCCGTACCTAAAGAGTTAAATGCTTGAGCGAGATTTAAACGACTCGATGCTCCTGCTTCACTTCCTAAGGCAGCAACAAAAGGGTTTGCTGCAACTTGTAATAAGGTAATTCCTCCAGCTAATATAAAATAAGCGACCAAAAAGACACCAAATATGCGATAAGATGCTGCAGGGTAAAATAGTAAACAACCAAAAGCCATGGTTAATAATCCAACAATAATTCCTTTTTTATAACCAATTTTAGAAATGATATAGCTAGAAGGAATGGATAATACAAAATAGGCGCCAAAAAATGCAAATTGTACTAATATGGCTTGAAAGTAAGTTAACGTGAATAATTCTCTAAGTCTTGGAACTAGAGAGTCTACTAATACTGTTATAAACCCCCATAGAAAAAAAAGTAGTGTTAATAGTATAAATGAACTTTTGTAAGATTTCTGTTGTGTCATTATTTAGTTAGTTTAATTTTAAGACCACAAAATAGTTAAATATTGTGCAGAAGTTGGTTTAAAAATCATCAGATAGGTTCCTTTATCGTTATTTTATAGTAATTTCATCTACAAATAGCCAGCTTCTACCATCATGTTTATAACCTAAGTGCCATTCTGGTAATACTCCTAGTTTTTTAGCAATGACTTTTACATAGCGATAATTTGCTTTTGTTTGCTTAAAAGTAACATTTTTAATAGTAACATGTTCTGAAGCAATGGTAGCATCTATGTTTTGAGCTTCTGCTAAAGGTTTAAAGTTTTTGCCATCGTTAGAAACCAAGCACTCTACTGCTGTTGGGTAGAAAATCCATGAGCGTTGATCTTGTAAAAAGCCTATTGTAACTGTGTTTATTTCTTTTTTACTTCCTAAATCTACTGTAGCTATAACATCTGCATCAAAATAGCCTTGCCAAGTTCCTGTTCTAAAATCTTGAGCTCCTAATATACCATCTATTAAAGCATCTTTTCCACCACCATTATATTGGTTTGCATATTCTGAGTCTAGTTTTAAAGTAATATTAGGATCAATTTTAAAGAATTTGGTTGTTATCGTTGGACTTTTTTGCCCATTTAGTTCAGCATAAACTTTTAGAGTTAAGGCTTCAGAAATGGTAAAAGGAGCATCGTATTTTTTATATTCTGAATCATTTTCAGAATAATAAATAACTGCAGCTTTGGTGTTGCTCTGCAATTCAATTGTAGTAGACGCTTTAAAAGCTGTTTTTCCTTTTGCAATAAAAGGGGAAGATACAATTAAATGTTCTGTAATTTCTGTTTTAGGTTCTTGCCCTTCTGTAGTTCCCCATTGAGAAGGTTTTGCAGACATTACAAACTCTAACATGCCTCCATTAATAATATCATTATGAGTAATATATGTATGATTAAGTTTTTCACCATTTAATAACACATGGTCTATATATTTATTAGTTTCGCTAATATTGGCTGCATTAATGATAAATTGTTTGCCGTTTTCTAGGTTAATAGTCGCCTTTTTAAATAGAGGATTACCTATAATATATTGGTTAGATGCTGGAGTAACAGGGTAAAATCCTAAAGAACTAAAAATATACCAAGCACTCATTTGCCCGCAGTCTTCATTTCCAGAAATACCATCAGGAGTATTTGTGTATAATTCAGTTAAAATTTGATGAATTTTCTCTTGAGTTTTATAAGGTTTGTTTACAAAATTATAAAGATATGCCATATGATGACTTGGCTCGTTACCATGAGCATATTGTCCTATTAAACCAGTAATATCAACTTGATGACGACCAGAAGTTTTATCCTCTGCAATGAATAACTTATCTAGGTTAGCTTCTAGTTTATCCTTACCGCCTAATAAGTTTATAAAACCTGAAATATCTTGTGGAACATAATAACTGTATTGCCAAGAATTAGCTTCGGTATAATTAAAGTTTACTTCGTAAGGATCGAAAGGTGCAAACCAAGTGTTTCTAAAACGTCCTCTCATAAACTGAGTTTCAGGATCGAAAATATTCTTGTAATACTGAGCGCGCTCTGTGTAAGTTTTATAGACATCTGGCTTATTCATAGCTTTAGCCATTTGCGCAATTGTCCAATCATCGTAGGCGTATTCTAAAGTTTTAGACACCGATTCGCTTTCTTGCTCAACAGGAATAAATCCGTAGTTTTTATAAGACTCTAAGCCTAATTTATCTCTTGTAGCGCTATGTATCATAGCATTCATAGCACGCTCTGCATCAAAACCTTTTATACCTTTTAAATAGGCATCTGCAATAACAGGTACGGCATGGTAACCTATCATGCAACCGGTGTAATTTCCTGATAAATCCCAAATAGGCATTATACCACCTTCGTCGTGTTTAGCTAAAAAAGTATTAATAAAATCATTGGTTTTTTCTTGCTCTATAATAGTGTAGAGTGGGTGGGCAGCACGGTAAGTATCCCAAAGTGAAAATACAGTATAATAATCGAAGTCTTTAGTTTCATGAATTTTTAAATCCATGCCACGGTAACGACCATCTACATCTTGGTATAAATTAGGAGCAATTGCTGTATGATACATAGCAGTATAAAAATTAGTTTTATAGTCTATATTATCACTTTCTACTACAATTTTTTCTAATTGTTTTTCCCAAATTTGTTGAGCGTCTGTTTTAATTTGTTCAAAAGTTTTTCCTCCTAACTCTTGTTCCATATTTTTTTTCGCACCAGCTTTATCTACTGCAGAAATTCCTATTTTAATATAAACAGGATCGTTATTAGGATTAATAAAATTTAAAGCTATTTTTTGAGCGCCAGGCATTCCTTCTTTTGGGGGTGATTGTAAAATATCGTTAAATGGATGCGATGTTTTTATTGTAAAAAATAAACGTTGGTCTTTTGCCCATGCTTCAGAAAAACGATATCCGGTAATTTCAGTATCAGAAATTTTTTCAATTTTAGCATCCAATACTTTGTCGCGGTGAATTAAATCTAAAATAGCATATTGGTTATCTGCAGAAGGGAACTTATATTTATGTATACCACTTCGTTTAGAAACTGTTAATTCTACATCTATATTAGTGGTGTCTAAATGCACTTTATAGTAACCTGGCTCTGCAACTTCATTTTCATGAGAGAAATGTGCTTTATAACCTTTTTCTCCATTAGCTCCATTATTAAATTGTACGGTATTAGTAGGCATTAATAAAATATCCCCATAATCGCTAACACCAGTTCCGCTTAAATGCGTATGCGAAAATCCATAAATATAATTGTCACTATAGTGGTATCCAGAACAACCATCCCATCCATCTAACCTTGTATCTGGACTTAATTGCATCATGCCGTAGGGTAATGTGGCGCCTGGATAGGTGTGACCATGGCCACCGGTACCTATAAAAGGATTAACATATGAGGTTAATAAGGAGTCCTTTTTTGCAGGTTTAATATCGACTGCTTTTTTACAAGCAGATATTGTAAGGATAATAATAAAAACGAGGGTAAATTTAAGCTTCATTAAAAATAGATTAGTACATTTATAGTCGTCTAAATATAAGAAAATGTATAGCAATAGATTATTAAATCGTTCAACTTTTATATCCCTTTTTTTTACTTCTATATCCCTTTTATTTTTTTTTAGTTGTAATAATAGTTCGTCTTTAGTGCCAATTGCTCCAAATATAATTCCTGTACCATTAAAACAAGAAATTTATAAAGGGCAATTTATTTTAAACTCTAATACAGCTATTAAATATGATGAGGCTTTTAAGGTGTCTGCTCAGTTTTTAAAATCATACATAGCTAATTCTAGTGCAATAAAATTAAAAGAAGGCTCTGGAACGACTACCATTGTGTTTGTAAAAGACGATTCGTTATTAAATGAAGAAGGGTATACCTTACAAGTTTTACCAGAAACAATTACTATTAAAGCGGCTACAGACAAAGGGGCGTTTTATGGGGTGCAAAGTTTAAGGCAATTATTACCAGTAACTTTCGAAAAAGAAAATAATGAAGCGCAAGTAGCTATACAGAGTTTAAGTATAGAAGACGAACCAGAATTTGTTTACAGAGGTATGCATCTAGATGTTGGAAGACATTTTTACTCTATAGATTTTATTAAACAATATATTGATGCCTTAGCATTGTTAAAAATGAATACATTTCATTGGCATTTAACAGAGGATCAAGGCTGGCGTATAGAAATTAAAAAATATCCAAAACTTAATGAAATTGCTGCTTATAGAAAAGAGACTTTAATAGGGCATTATAGCGATCAACCACATCAATTTGATGGAAAAAAATATGGAGGTTATTATACTCAAGAACAAATAAAAGATATTGTAGAATATGCTAATAATCGTAAAATAACGATAATTCCAGAAATTGAAATGCCTGGGCATTCTCAAGCAGCAGTTTCTGCTTACCCAGAATTGGGATGTACAGGAGAGCAAGTGGACGTAGCAACCAAATGGGGTGTGTTTGAAGATATTTATTGTACAAAAGAAAATACGTTTACTTTTTTAGAGGATGTTTTAGATGAGGTTTTGGCTTTGTTTCCAAGTAAATATATTCATATAGGTGGAGACGAAGCACCAAAAACCAGATGGAAATCTTGTAACGATTGCCAACGTAGAATAAAAGAAGAAGGCTTGAAAGACGAACATGAGCTTCAAAGTTATTTTATATCTAGAATGGAAAGATATTTAAATAGCAAAGGAAGACAAATCATTGGATGGGATGAAATCTTAGAAGGCGGGTTAGCACCAAATGCAACTGTAATGTCATGGAGAGGAACCAAAGGTGCTGTAGAAGCTGCCAAAGCCAAACATACAGTTATAAATACACCAACCTCTCATTGTTATTTTGATTACTACCAATCTACAAATGAAGATGAGCCTGTTGCAATAGGAGGGTTTTTACCTCTAGAAAAGGTGTATAATTTTAATCCAATACCTAAAGAACTAACAGAAGAAGAGCATAAATATGTACTAGGTGCGCAGGGTAATGTTTGGACAGAATATATGCCAACTGAAGATAAGGTAGAATATATGGTGTTTCCTCGTATATTAGCAATGAGTGAAGTGGTATGGTCTAACTCTAAACGCAAAGACTATAATAACTTTGTATCTAGAGTAGAAAATTTTAATAAACGATTGGATGTTTTAGGTGTTAATTATGCAAATCACCTATATGAAATTAAAGGAAAATTAGATACTGATAATAACGTATTACAATATAAATTACAAGCATTAACCGAGGGGAAAACAATGCGTTACACAGTAGATGGTAGCAACCCTACATTAACATCTACAATTTACAAAAAGCCTATTGCAGTTAACGGAGACATGTTGTTAAAAGCAGCCGTATTTAATTCAGAAAAACAATTAGGTAGCATATTCGAGCAAACACTAAATTACCATAAAG
Organism: Pontimicrobium sp. MEBiC01747; assembly: GCF_053601635.1. Lineage (NCBI taxonomy): Bacteria > Pseudomonadati > Bacteroidota > Flavobacteriia > Flavobacteriales > Flavobacteriaceae > Pontimicrobium > Pontimicrobium sp. MEBiC01747. Next base: position 5,803 of record NZ_JBSHNS010000558.1, on the reverse strand, counting down.
CAGTTAATAAAAACATAACATTAAATGTTGAGCCTAATAAAACATACAGAGGAAGCGGGAGTAAAGGACTAATTAATGGAATTAATGGTAGCAACAATAGATTTGGAGATAAGGAATGGTTAGGCTTTTGGGGAGACGACCTTGAGGTAACTATAGATTTGGGAGAACCAACTAATATTAATTCTATTGAAACCCGTTTTTATAATGCTAGAGGGCAATGGGTATATGCACCTAAACAAGTGGGGATTGCATTTAATGATTTAGATTTTGAGTATTATAATGTAGATGAAGAAGGGTTAATTGTAGATTTTAAAGCAAACAATTTTAATGTAAAAGATATTCGTATAATAAAATTAAAGGTGCCTAATTATGGAGTAATAGCAGATGGCTTGCAAGGTGCAGGAAATAAGGCATGGACGTTTATAGACGAAATTATTGTAAAATAGAATAAATGATTATAGAAATTTGTGCTAGTAATTACCAGTCAGCAATTAACGCTCAAGAAGCAGGAGCACAACGTATAGAATTGTGTAGCGAACTTGCCATTGGTGGGATAACACCAAGCTATGGACTAGTAAAAACAGCAGTAGATGTGTTATCAATTCCTGTATATGTATTAATACGACCTAGAAGTGGTAATTTTACTTATACAAATTCAGAATTTGAAATAATGAAGCATAATATTCAGCTTTGTAAAGATTTAGGCTGTTCTGGGATTGTTTCAGGTGTTTTAAATAAAGACAATACTATAAACGTAGAGCAAACTAAAGAATTAATAGAACTATCAAAACCATTACCATTTACATTTCATCGTGCCTTCGATTGGACACCAAACCCTTCAGAAGCTATTAAAGAATTAATTAAACTAGGAGTAGAAAGAGTGCTAACCTCTGGGCAAGAAACAGCAGCAGAACAAGGTATAAAGTTACTTGCTAATCTAAAGCAACTAGCAAATGATAAAATTATTGTTTTACCAGGAGGAGGTATAAATTCAGAAAATATTAGAAGTTTTAAAGCTCTAGGATTTACCGAGGTACACGCCTCAGCAACGACTTTATCTCAAATAAATAAAGTCCCTAAAATACCTATGAATAGTTCGAAGTTTTTTGATGAAACAATTAATGTTGTATCAGACAAATCAAAAATAAAAGCCCTAGTAAATAATAGTAACGAATGAGATTAAAATATTACAGTATAATATTGCTTCTTGCAGTAGCTTGTGTTAAGCCCAAAACACCAGCATCAATAGGTGATATCACAGAATCCATTTTTAATGACGCTAATTTATATTTTGATATAAACTTAAAAAAGCAAGCTTTAAAACCAGATAGTAATGGTATTTTAAGATTAGACGCTGGCCGTATATTACTTAAAAAGGTAAAATTACCTAACTACCAGTTACAACCCAATGTAACGGTTAATGTTACATTAACATCTAATGGAGATCCATGGGATAAATCAGGGTCTTTATTTGTAATACCATCCACAGCAGATTTAAACATGTTGTCCTTTAGTAATGAAGCGTTTTTAAAAGAACAGTTAAAAGATAGTTTTCCAGGGGTAGTATCTAAAACAATAAAAGATTCTACTTATATGCCTAATGTAGAGTTATTGCGTTTTATGACCCCTTTTGGAGTTGGATACTTTAGTAATAATGAACGTGCAAAAAAGAGAAAACCTCCATATATACCCCATTGGGAAAATGAAGTAAACTGGTCTCAAAATGTTACTCATTTATTACCACTTTTAGAAGATGAAGTATACATAGGAGTATATATAGACACATGGACAAAACAAGGTTATAATATTTCGGTAAGTATAAATTATAAAGAAAGTAATATACCCAACCATATTAAAAAAGAACAAACAGTTCTACCTATAGTGAATACTGTTAAATATAATGGGGAACAAGTAAATTACGATGGCTTTTCAAAAGAAAGCATTACAGTTAGAATACCAGCAGATGATGCTTATAAAAATGCAAAGCTATACTATATAGCAACAGGACATGGAGGCCATGCAAAAGGAGATGAGTTTGTTAAAAAAGAAAATATAATCTCTTTAGACGATAATGTTATAAAACAATTTGCGCCTTGGCGAGATGATTGCGCTAGTTTTAGACGCTTTAATCCTACATCTGGAACATGGGTTGCAAAAGACTTTATGGAAGGTGAAACTTCTAACGATCATATAGCTTCGTCCGATCTTTCTAGATCTAACTGGTGTCCTGGAAGTGATGTTGTGCCAGAAGTAATAGCTTTAAAGCATTTGGGGAATAACCCCCATACATTTAAATTTTCTATACCAGAAGCCCAAGAAGCAAAAGAAAATGAACATAATTACTGGATGGTTTCCGCATATATTATTTACGATAATGAATAGATTGATATTAATTTTTGTTGTCCTTATAATGGTAAGTTGTAAAACAGACGACTCACCTAAAACAAAAACATTAAGTAATAACTGGGTTTTTAAAAATGTAAAAGACACCACGTGGCAAGGTGCTCAAGTTCCAGGCGAAGTACATTCCGATTTATTTAGAAATGGAAAAATAGCAGACCCTTTTGTAGCAAATAATGAATTGGATTTGCAATGGATCTCTGCCGAAGATTGGGAATACAAAACAAGTTTTACTGTAGATGAAGAAACCCTGTTAAAAAAACACTTAGAATTAGACTTTAAAGGATTAGATACTTACGCTACCGTATTTTTAAATGCTACAGAAATTTTAAAAACAAATAATGCCTTTAGGGAATTCATAGTAGATGTAAAGCCGTTATTAAAAACAACAAACGAATTACGTATTGTTTTTGAAAGTACTACAAAAGCAGAAACAAAAGAAAAAGAAAAACTATATTATAAATTACCTGTAGAAAATCGTGTTTTTACGAGAAAACCTCAATTTCACTATGGATGGGACTGGGGACCTGTGTTAACCTCTAGTGGAGTGTCTAGACCAATTTATTTAAAATCGTGGGATGACTTTAAAATAGAAGACCTTTATTATAATCAAAAAACATTAAATGATACTATAGCAGAAATAGAAGCAACGTTTGAAATAAAATCTAGTGTAGAAGACCCCGTTACAGTTGAGATTTATGTAAACGATGCTTTAAAAGTAGAAAAAGAGTTTATAAAAGTAGAAGAGCGTTTCTCAATCCCATTTAAAATTAAAAACCCAAAAAAATGGTGGCCGCATAATATAGGAGACCCATATCTTTATACATTAAAAGCCGTTGTTAAAGATGGGAATAGAGTGTTAGATAGGCAAACTCTAAAAAAAGGATTAAGAACAGTAGAGCTAATAACCGAAAAAGATAGCATTGGAGAAACGTTTTATTTTAAAGTAAACAACGTGCCGGTCTATGCCAAAGGCGCAAATTATATTCCACAACATAGTTTTCAAAATCAAATAAAAACAGAAGACTATAACAATCTTTTAAACGATGCAGTAGAAGCTAATATGAATATGCTTCGTGTATGGGGAGGTGGTATCTACGAAGACAATATTTTTTACGAACTGTGCGATGAAAAAGGGATTATGGTATGGCAAGATTTTATGTTTGCATGTGCCATGTATCCTGGAGATAAAGCATTTTTAGAAAACGTAAAACAAGAAGCGATAGATAATGTAAAGCGATTAAGAAACCATAGTTCCATAGCATTATGGTGTGGCAATAATGAAAATAATGAAGCTTGGCATCGATGGGGTTGGCAATCAGGAAGAGGAGAAGAAGAAAAAGCCGAAATATGGGGGAACTATCTTAAGCTATTCGATACACTTTTACCTCAAGTTGTAAAGGATTACCATAAAGAAATAGACTATTGGGAGAGTTCTCCTAGATATGGTCGCGGAAACCCTTTATATAAAACAGAAGGAGACGCTCACGACTGGTGGATATGGCATGACGAGTATCCCTTTGAACATTTGCAAGTAGCAGTGCCACGTTTTATGAGCGAATTTGGTTTTCAGGCCTTTCCAAGTTACGAGGTTATTAAGTATATAAATGGAACAGAAAGTACATCAGTCTCTACAAAAGCATTTAATACACACCAAAAACACCCAAGAGGCTATGCCATTATAAAGAATTATATGGAAAGAGATTACCCAGTGCCAGATAATGACGAAGACTATGTATATATGAGTCAGTTAATGCAAGCAAATGGAATGGTTATAGGGTTTGAAGCACAACGAAGAGCCAAACCATATAATATGGGAACGCTATATTGGCAATTAAATGATTGCTGGCCAGTAATTTCTTGGTCTAGTATAGATTTTTTAGGCAATTGGAAAGCCATGCATTATAAAACAAAAAAAGCTTTTAAAGATGTTTTAATATCCTCAAAAGTTGTAAATGATACTTTGAGTACCTATGTAATTAATGATGATTTTGCAGAATATAAAGGCGTGTTAAAAATTAAAATAATGGATTTTAATGGAAAGGTTTTGCATAACATTTCTAAACCTATCACCGTTACTTCTAATAGTAGTGAAATTAAACACGAATTAAATTTAACAGCTCTAGATTTAAACAAGAATGCCGTAGTGGTGGTTTCAACATTTAATAATGAAACAGCATTGTTTTATTTGGTAAAACATAAAGCCTTAGAACTTCAAAAAAGAGAAATAAAACAAGTTGTAACAAAAACAGAAACTGGGTTTGTTATAGAGTTGACTAGTAAAACCCTTCAAAAAGACGTGTTTTTATATAGTGATGAAAAAGGACATTTTTCTGATAATTTTTTCGATTTATTACCTAATGAAACTAAAAATATTCAATTTAAAACCAAAGCTCTAGAACTAAAAGACTTAAAGCTAAAAACCTTTAACAATTTACTAAGATTAGGAGCAACCATTAATCGTTAATTTTGCAAAACATTAAAAACGCAATTCATGTTAAGGTACCTTATACTATTACTTTTTTTTATAATCGTTGATGTTTATGCTTTCCAAGCATTTAAAACAGTATCTAAAACGCAATGGATGCTATGGGGGTATATATTAGTCTCTGTATTAATCTATGGTTATTTTGCTTATGTCTTTTTAAATTATGATAGAAGTGTAGGACCTACAAGTGAATCTCTTAGAGCTATGGCTTTTTTCTTGCCTATGTTTGTGCCTAAATTATTGTTGTTGCTTATAATGTTTGGAGAAGATATTATGCGGCTCTTTGTAGCAGGCTACAATTATTTCACAAACAGTAACCTGTTTAGTAAGCCAGAACACTTTATGCCTAACAGGCGACTTTTTATTAGCAAATTAGCTTTGGGTATAGCAGCGATCCCTTTTGCCTCTATACTATACGGTATTTACAAAGGAAAATATAATTATAAAGTACTAAGGTATACTATTCATTTTAACGATTTGCCAGAAGCATTCGATGGCTTTAAATTAACTCAAATAAGCGATATACATTCTGGGAGCTTTGATGATAAGGAAAAGATTGAGTATGCTGTAGATTTAATTAATAAACAAGATACCGATATTATTTTGTTTACTGGAGATATTGTAAATACCAAAGCAAGCGAAATGGATCCGTGGATAGATACATTTAAACGTATTAAAAAACCAAAATTTGGAAAGTATTCTGTACTAGGAAATCATGATTATGGAGAATATGTTACTTGGCCAACTCAAGAAGCAAAAGATGCTAACTTTCAAGCTATAAAAGATATCCATAAAAAAATAGATTTTAAATTATTACTTAATGAGAGCGACTATATAGAAAAAGATGGAGACCGTTTAGCTATAGTTGGTGTAGAAAACTGGGGAAAAAGTTTTAAAAAGGCAGGAGATTTAAAC
>NZ_JBSHNS010000557.1:0-2850 GCF_053601635.1 Pontimicrobium sp. MEBiC01747 | reverse complement strand
TAGTTATCCTAATCAATCTAAACCTATTTCTAAATTTATGGCGCCAGGCTATTTGTTTTTTGGTACAGGAATGGAATACGGTAGAGATATAGAAACGTTTTCTTTTTACTTTTCGCCATTAACCGTAAAAGGAACCTTTGTGTTAGATGATGACTTGGCAAATGCAGGAGCTTTTGGTGTAGAATCTGCTGTTGTAAATGATAACGGAGATATTATAAAAGAGGGAGAAAAAGTTAGAACAGAAGTAGGAATATTAATAACGAATGCCTACGAGACTGTTATTTTTGAAAACATAGCCTTAAAAAATGCATTAAGCCTTTATACAGATTACTTTAATAGCTTTGGAAATGTAGATGTTAATTGGGAAATTAACCTAGATTTTAAAGTTAATGCCTATGTAAAAGCAACTTTAGGATCTCATTTAAAATATGATAACGATACCAAAACTCAAGTTGAAATTGACAATGGTGAAGAATTAGCAGAAGAAGGTGCTAAGGTGCAATGGAAACAACAAATTGGGATTGGCGTTACTTTAGACTTTTAAAATAAAAAAGTAGTTTACTACTTTTTTTGTTCTTATCTATTCGTTAAGTAGTATTAGATTAGTAATTATTAAAAATAATTGCTAGATTAGAGAATATTCTTACTTTTTGTATGTTGTATTCTGAAGCTGCCTAATGAATTTAAAAAAAATAATTCCTATACTCGCATTAGTATTAGTTATTTATAACTGCGTAGGTATTTATTCTTTTAACTTAGAGTATACAAGAGTAATTAAATTAATAAGTACTCTTGTCCTCTTTATTGTATTCCTATTATTTAAAGGCTATAAAAAAAGAAACTTTTTAGTAGCATACATATGTTTTGTAATGGCAGATGGATTTATGCTTTTTTATGAAGAATTTTTCTTTGACAAGCTTACATTACTCATGATTGGGTTGGCCTATATAAGCATTTCCATTTATGTTTATCCCAAAATAAATTTCTTAAGTTTAAATAAGTATGTTATACTAGTACTACTTTTTTTAGTCATTATAAACCTATACTTGTATTTCGAAATATTAAACTTAATTAATATAGCGCATAAAAATATACTGCAAAATATAGTTATGGTTGTATTTGGAATAAGTGTAGTAACTATGGGGCTTTTTGCAAGTATTTATAATTATAAATACAATTCCATCCAATCAGTATACTATATTCTGTTCGTTTTTATGCTTATTTTAAGCATGATATTTAATGCTATTGCATATTACGGAGGAGTAAAAATATTTTTTTACCTTAATAGATCGTTTCATGTTTTAGCATTATCTACAATGTTATTGTATTGTATATTGCCGTTTAAAAAAGAATATAGAGGAGGACAAATTAAATAAACCCTTTAATTAAAAGTAAAAACGAACAAGTTATAAAGCAATCTAAAATATATAAAACAGTAATTAATTTAAAATTAGAAACACCTACCATTTTATAAAATTTCAACTTTTTACGCACTCTGGTGTCGTTAATTAAAAACCAGAATAAAACCATTAAAAATAACTTTGTTAATAAAGCAAGAATAAGTTCTGGACCCACTATAGTTAATATAATAGTAACCAAAAAAGACCATAAAGCTAAAGGTCTATAATAATATAATATAGCGCGAAACTGGTTAAGCATATAGTTTATAACGAAAAATAATATAGAATATTTTTCATGTTAGCATAACAAGTTATAAATGCATACAGTTTGAGAAATTATCGTACTTTTGTTTTTACAATTTTATATATAGATGTTAGAAAAATTACAAATAGTTAAACAACGTTTTGATGAGGTAAGCGATTTAATAATTCAACCAGATATTATTACAGATCAAAAGCGCTATGTAGAACTAAATAGAGAATATAAAGATTTACGTATTCTTATGGATAAGCGTAAAGATTATATAGAATTCACTAATAATATTGCAGAAGCCGAAGAAATAATTGCTGATGGAAGTGATGCCGAAATGGTAGACATGGCAAAAATGCAACTAGAAGAAGCCAAAGAAGGCATTCCAAGATTAGAAGAAGAAATAAGAGTATTACTAATTCCTAAAGATCCAGAAGACGCTAAAAATGCAGTAGTAGAATTACGTGCAGGAACAGGAGGAGACGAAGCAAGTATATTTGCAGGCGACTTATTTAGAATGTATACTAAGTACTGTGAAGGTAGAGGGTGGAAAGTAAGTACCGTAGATTATAGTGAAGGAACTAATGGAGGATTTAAAGAAATACAATTTGAAGTCAGTGGAGAAGATGTATATGGAACGCTTAAATTCGAAGCAGGAGTACACCGTGTACAACGTGTACCGCAGACCGAAACACAAGGACGTGTGCACACGAGTGCCGCAACAGTAATGGTATTTCCAGAAGCAGAAGAATTTGATGTAGAGATTGATCCAAAAGAAGTAAGAGTAGATTTTTTCTGTTCCTCAGGACCAGGAGGGCAGTCTGTAAATACAACCTATTCCGCAGTACGTTTAACGCACATACCAACAGGGTTAGTTGCGCAATGTCAAGACCAAAAATCGCAGCATAAAAATAAGGAGAAAGCTTTTAAAGTTTTGAGGTCAAGACTTTATGATATGGAGCTAGAAAAGAAAAATGCTGAAGACGCTGCAAAAAGAGGATCTATGGTAACATCAGGAGACCGAAGTGCAAAAATTAGAACGTACAATTATCCACAAGGACGTGTAACAGATCACAGAATAGGATTAACACTTTACGATTTGTCTAATATTATTAATGGAGACATTCAGAAAATTATAGACGAGTTAATGTTAGCTGAAAACACCGAAAAACTGAAGGCTAATGACGATGTAATATAAAA
>NZ_JBSHNS010000556.1:0-4701 GCF_053601635.1 Pontimicrobium sp. MEBiC01747 | reverse complement strand
ATTGTAATGGTCCCATAGGGTGAGCCATTCCTAATTTCATAACTGTATCTATTTCACTAACACCCGCAACACCGTTATATAACGTTTCTATAGCTTCGTTTAACATTGGCATTAAAATCCTGTTAGCAACAAAACCAGGATAATCGTTAACCTCTGTAGGAACTTTTCCTAAAGTTTTACTTAACTCCATTATAGTATTGGTTACATCGTCACTGGTATTGTAACCACGAATAATTTCTACTAACTTCATAATTGGTACAGGGTTCATAAAGTGCATACCTATTACCATTTCTGGTCTAGAAGTTACTGCTGCAATTTGAGTAATGGAGATAGAAGAGGTGTTTGTAGCTAAAATAGTGTCTTCTGGGCAGGCCTCGTCTAACTGTTTAAATATTTTAAGTTTTAAGTCTAAGTTTTCTGTAGCAGCTTCTACAACTAAACCAGCATATTCTACACCTTCGTTTATGTTTGTATACGTTGTTATGTTTTCTAGAGTTGCTACTTTGTCTGCTTCAGAGATTTTCTCTTTAGCAACCATTCTATCTAAATTTTTAGTAATAGTTGCTAGCCCTCTTTTTAAAGACGCTTCACTAATATCAATAAGTTGTACTTTAAATCCTGATTGTGCAAAAGTGTGAGCAATACCATTACCCATTGTTCCTGCTCCAATTACTGCTATGTTTTTCATAGAAAAGTTTATTTTTTATTCCCGCAAATACAGGAATCTTGTTAATGTTAAAAAATTATATTTAAGGTATGAGATGTTCTCTTTCGTGGAAATTAAAACTGATTAATAATCATTGTAGCCACACGCAATGCTTCCGTTCCATCATGTAATGTAACAATAGGCTTGGTGTTATTATTTATAGCATCTGCAAACGTTTCAAGTTCATCTAAAATGGCATTGTTTGTAGATATTTCTGGATTATCGAAGTAAATCTGTTTTTTTATACCTTCTGCATTTTGAAGAATCATATCAAAGTCTCCAGGGTTTTCTGGAGCATCTTTCATTTTTACAACTTCACATTTTTTTTCTAAGAAATCTACAGAGATGTAGGCATCTTTTTGAAAGAATCTCGTTTTTCTCATGTTTTTTAACGAAATCCTACTTGCAGTTAAGTTCGCAACGCAGCCATTTACAAACTCTATTCTTGCATTGGCAATATCTGGAGTATCACTTATTACAGAAACACCACTGGCAGACACATGCTTTACTTTAGATTGTACTACACTAAGGATAACATCTATATCATGAATCATTAAATCTAAAACCACAGGAACATCTGTACCACGCGGATTAAACTCTGCTAAACGGTGTGCTTCTATAAACATTGGTGAATCTAGTTGTTCTTTTACAGCTATAAAGGCAGGATTAAAACGTTCTACATGGCCCACTTGTCCTTTTACACCATGTTCTGCAACTAAAGCCCTTAAAGTTTCGGCTTCTTCAACAGTATTAGTTATAGGTTTTTCTATAAAAATATTTTTGCCCTTTGCAATAGCTTGCTTTGCACAATCGTAATGTGATAGCGTAGGAGTTACAATATCTACCATATCTACAGCTTCTATTAAAGCTTCAATAGTATTAAAGTATTTATAACCAAATTCTTCTTCTACTCTTTTGGCATTAGCCTCGTCTGCATCATAAAACCCAACAAGGTTATATTTTTTAGATTGATTTAGTAGTCTTAAATGAATTTTACCAAGGTGTCCAGCACCTAATACTCCAGCGTTTAGCATTCTCTATTACGTTTTCAACAAAACTAAGTATTTTTCGGTATTTATTTATGCGAATATGCTAATAAAATGGACTTTAGCTATGGATACTATAATTTATAGAGAAATTAGTTTTCGACTTTAAAATCTTTCACTAATTTTATCCCTACTAAACTCTCTAACTTTTGAACGATACTTTTAAACATCAAGGCTTACGATTACAGTTGGTTTCTGTATTGAAATCCAAAGGAATAGCTAATGAAGCTGTTTTAAAAGCCATTACTAAAATACCTAGACATTTATTTATGGATTCTAGTTTTTTAGATCATGCCTACCAAGATAAAGCATTTCCTATTGCTGCAGACCAAACCATTTCACAGCCCTATACTGTGGCTTTTCAAAGTGAGTTATTACAAGTTAAAAGAGGTGATAAGGTCTTAGAAATAGGTACAGGAAGCGGCTATCAAACAGCTGTGTTATGCGAGTTAGGTGCTAAAGTATATAGTATAGAGCGCCAACAAGAGTTGTTTAAAAAAACGAGTAAGTTTTTACCAAAATTAGGGTATAGACCTAAAAAATTAATTTTTGGAGATGGCTATAAGGGGATGGTAGAAGAAGCTCCTTTTGCTAGTATTATAGTCACAGCAGGCGCCCCTTTTGTACCTAAACCGTTGTTAGCACAATTGGCAATTGGTGGACGTTTAGTAATTCCTGTGGGCGATAAAGTACAAACTATGACACTTTTTGTTAGAACTGGCCCTAAAGCTTTTGAAAAAACTGAACTAGGAGAATTTCGTTTTGTACCTTTACTAGAGAACAAAAACTAGAAAGGCATGAAATATTTAATTTATATATTATTAGTAGTATCATTTACAAGCTTTTCTCAAGATTATACAGAATATCTTACAGGAAACACCAATGATTTAGTTGTTGTACCCGAATCTGGAATTTGTTTAATGGGCGGTGCTAGCGAGAGTGACGAAGCTATGATTTGGTTTTTAGAAAAAGCCAATGGAGGTGACGTTGTGGTATTAAGAGCATCAGGGAGTGATGGTTATAACGATTATTTTTATACCGAATTAGGTGTTTCAATAAATTCAGTAAGAACATTTGTTATTAATAATGTTAATGGCGCAATTGACAGTTATGTTTTAGATAAAATAGAAAAAGCTGAAGCGATTTGGTTTGCAGGAGGTAACCAATATAACTACATAAATTATTTTAAAGATAATGCTGCAGAATTAGCTTTAAATGAATTTATAAATACAAAGCAAGGTGTTATAGGTGGTACTAGCGCAGGAATGGCTATTTTAGGAAGTAGTTATTTTGATGCAGAAAATGGTACAGTAACAAATGCAGAAGCGTTAGCAAATCCATACGATAATAAAGTCTCTTTAGGCTATAATGATTTTTTAGATATTCCATATTTAGAAGGTGTAATAACAGATACGCATTATGATGACCCAGATAGGCGTGCAAGGCATAGTGTTTTTCTAGCAAGACATGCTACAGATACTGGCTTTGCCTCTTTTGGTATAGCCTGCAATGAATATACAGCAGTATGTGTGGACAATAGTGGTAGAGCCTATGTGTATGGAGATTATCCAAATTATGAAGAACATGCTTATTTTATTAGCAGTAATTGTAATATAGAAAATTTTAGCCCAGAGCTTTGTTCTAGTGGTAATCCTTTAGACTGGAATAAGGGTGGAGAAGCTTTAAAAGTGTACAAAGTTCCTGGAATGACTACTGGAGAAAACTATTTTGAATTAAGTGATTGGACTAACGGTAATGGAGGGACATGGGAAAATTGGTATATAGAGAATGGAACTTTTAATACGGCATCTACAACAAATCCGTTTTGTAATTTACTTTCAGTAACCGAATTCTCAGATAAAAACATAGTGGTATATCCTAACCCATTTCAAAAAGAATTGAAAGTCTCTATTCCGTATTCAAATTATAAGGTCGTTTGTTATGATAGCTTTGGGAGAGTAGTTGTATCTGTTAAAAATAAAAATACAATTGATACGTCTTTGTTCGCTTCAGGTATATATTTCGTTAATGTAACTTATAAAGGAGCTTCTAAAACGATAAAGATGATTAAAAAATAGTAGTTTTTATTTTGAAGTCGTATTTTTATCTCAATTCAATTTTTAGCACAATATGGTTACTCTTTTAAAGTGTTAGTTATAGCATTTAGAAAGCTTTCATCGAATAAAATAGTAATAATAAAATCATTTAAACTTCTTGTTAGTTGTTGTGCTTCTGTAGGTGTTAAGTTATTAAAAAATAGGGCAAGCTCTGTTGTATTTCCTTTTTTATCGGTAGCGTAAAAAGCTTTGGTTAGTACAAAAGATGTCGAGCCTCCTTTAGTTCCAGCATGCTTTAAGTTTGCTTTATTTCCTTGACTTTGCATTAATCCTTCCATAACATCATCTAAAAGGGTTTGTACATTAGGGGTGAAATAAGTTTTAGAATTAAATTTCTGCATTAATTTTGCATATTCTTTTGTAGTAGATGCTGGTAAATTATCAGACCATATTTTTTGTATTGGCATGCTTAAATCTCCTAAATCTTTCTTGTATAAAGTATCAGATAATAGTTTATTATGTATAATCTCGGTAGACGCTATATAATTTTTTAAAGGCATTCCTTTTAAAGCAATTTGTAGGCCCTGTCTTTTAAATTGAGGAAATGCTTCCTTGCCAACAAATAAAGAGGATACTAAATAATAAATTTCGGAATGATTTTCTATACCTAATGTTTTAATACGGTTGTTTATGTTTTTTAAACCTAGTTTATGTTGTAGCCATTCTGTATTTGCATTAGAGCTAAATAAAATCATCCCTTTTGCAATGTTCCGAATACTTATTTTGTTGTCTTTAATATCTGGTTCTACATATTTTAACCATGCGGTATGTGCGCCACCATCTGTATAAGCAGCATAATAAGTGTCTAACTCTTTTAAAGGAATAAGTGTTT
>NZ_JBSHNS010000555.1:0-522 GCF_053601635.1 Pontimicrobium sp. MEBiC01747 | reverse complement strand
TTTTTGCGCTTTCTGCCATTATAGCAATCGTTACTATTATAGATTTTAGCTTTACAGGACAAACCATTACAGAAACCGCTTTAAGTTCTAAAGCGAAGTTTGAACGTTATTATAATGCCGGTGGAAATTCGCATACTTCGCATAGCATACATACTAAAAGTTATGACTTTTATGCTTCGGAAGATTTTCAATACGAAGTAAAAGAGCATGATACTTTACAATTAAAAACCTCATTGCTTTTTAACGAAATTAATAGTGCTACACACTTAAAATCTAATACTACAGAAACGTATTCGCTGCGTTTGTATTCGGGATTAATTATACCATTATTATTTTTAGTTGCTATAGGGATTAATTATAAGTTTTCTGATAGAATTACTATTGTAACTTTTGTGCTAGCGGTTCTTAATATTGGGAATTTGGTTTATTTGTGGGTTTAGATAGCTTATTGATTTGTGTAACTCTTTCTTTTACAGGGAAAATACTCTCATTTATTAATAGTTCCAAACTAATTGAAATAAA
>NZ_JBSHNS010000554.1:0-27013 GCF_053601635.1 Pontimicrobium sp. MEBiC01747 | reverse complement strand
ATAGGGTTCTCTCTTCTTTATTTTGTTCTAAAATTTTACATTAAAACTAATAATCCCTTAATTTTATTGCTATTCTCTGTTTATTTATTAGACGGTGGTTGGACTATTCTTGAAAGATTATTAAGAAAAGAAAATATTTTTATTGCACATAAAAGACATCTCTATCAAATATTAGTAAATGACTTTAAAATGTCCCATATAAAAATCTCAACATTTTATTTTATAATCCAATTAATAGTTAATATGATTATGATTTTTTTAATATTAAAAGATTATAATGGAATAACATATTTAGTATTAATTTTTGGCGGTTTTTCAATATTTTATTTTTTTATTAAATTAAGGTATATATCTAAATTGAATCCATAAAAATGAAATCAAAAATATTTCTATCCTCTCCACATTTACAAGGAAATGAAATTAATCATATAAAAAGTGCTTTAGATAGAAATGAACTTACTACAGGAGAAAATATAAATACATTTGAAACTAATCTACAAAGTTATTTAAATGAAGATGTGCATGTTGCTTGTCTATCTTCAGGTACCGCTGCGATACATTTAGCATTGGTGCAATTAGGCGTTGGTTTAAATGATGAAGTTCTCTGCCAAAGTTTTACCTTTTCGGCATCAGCAAATCCTATAACATATCAAGGAGCTAAACCTATTTTTATAGATAGTGAATTAGACACATGGAATATGTGTCCAATAGCTCTCGAAGAAGCAATAAAAGATAGAATAGCTACAAGTGTTAAACCTAAAGCAATAATAATTGTACACTTATACGGTATGCCTGCAAAAATTAGCGAACTTTTAGCAGTGGCAAGAAAATACAATATCCCAGTAATAGAAGATGCAGCAGAAGCGTTAGGCTCAACATATAAAGGAAGAAAATGTGGTGTCTTTGGAGACTTTTCAATCCTGTCTTTTAATGGTAATAAAATTATAACCACGGCAGGAGGAGGAGCATTAGTCTGTAAAACTAAAAAAATTAAAGAACAAACAATTTTTTATGCAACCCAAGCTAGAGATCAAGTAGCACATTATGAGCATTCTAAAATAGGATATAATTATAGAATGGATAACATAAGTGCGGGTATCGGTTGCTCACAAATGGACGTATTAGAGAAATATATAGAACTAAGACGCGAAAATAATACCTTCTATAAATCACTTTTTATAAATACCAAAGGTGTTACTGTGTTTGAAGAATTTAATAAAAACGAAATATTTTCTAACCACTGGCTAAGTTGTATTTTAATAGATAAAAAAGCATCATTTACAAGAGACGAATTGTATAATAAAATGTTAGAAAATAACATAGAAACAAGGCCTTTATGGAAGCCAATGCATTTGCAACCCGTTTATAAAGAAGCACCATATTACGGCTCAAATATTAGTGAGAGATTATTTAAAACAGGTTTATGCTTGCCAAGTAGTTCTAATTTAACACTAGAAGAACGAAATAGAATTTTGAAAGTAATAAATAGCTTTAAATTATAATTATTAACTATATTTTCTGGTAAAGCCCTTTTATATTTCGATATTGTAATTATAATTAAGATATTTGCTAACTAGAAGTAATTACCCAGATGCTTAAAAAGATAAAACAAGCTTTAAGACAAGTATTAAAATCTAGTAAGAAAAAAATAGATTTTAAAAATATAAGTTATTTACCGCGTTGGGCCATTCTATGTTTTGACTCTACAATTCTATTAATAGCCTTGATTACTACAAAAATAATTGTAGGTAATTTGCAGAATATCAACTATATATATCTTTCCCCTACAAGCCAGGAATTTATAGTAATTTTAGTAAATATATTGTTCTTTATTTTGTTCAGAACTTATGCAGGGTTAATTAGGCATTCTACATTTATAGATGCTGTAAAGTTTTTTTTAGCCTCTGCATCAACAATAGTAACGGTACTAATAATTCATTATGCTTACTTATTAATTACTGGAAGTATATTATTTTTAGTACCTCAAATATTAGTATATGCAGTAATCTCTTTTTGTGGCTTATTTCTATTTAGAATTATGGTAAAACAAGTCTTTGAAGTTTATCTAAATTTTAATTATACAGAATCAGAATTAAACGTATTAGTCTACGGTACCGGAGAAAATGCTATAGCTATAGCAAGTGCATTACGTTCAGAAAAACCTACACGGTACAAAGTTGTAGGATTTATAGATAAAGCAGATAAAAATAAAAGTAAAGAAATATTAGGGCTACCAATAATTCATCTCAATAGAAAAACAGCAGTTTTATTAAGAATTTATAAAGCACAAGCATTAATCTTAGCAGATAATGAATTAACTAAAGAACAAAGTATATCTATAGTAGATAATTGTTTGGAATATAATTTTAAAGTCTTTAGAGCACCTTTAATTTCCGATATAGAAAGCAATACAAATCTATCGAATCAAATTCAAAATATTCAGATAGAAGATATATTAGAAAGAGAACCTATACGGTTAGATAATAAGTTGGTAGCTAAAGAAATATATAACAAATGTATTTTAGTTACTGGAGGAGCGGGGTCGATAGGAAGTGAAATTGTTAGGCAAGTAGCTAATTACAAGCCAAGTATGTTAATTATTCTAGATCAGGCAGAATCCCCACTATACCAAATACAATTAGAAATAAAAAATAACTTCCCTAGTCTACCTTTTGAAGCTGTTATTGCAGATGTTAGAAAAGAAAAAGTAATAGACGAAATATTTAAAAAGTATAAACCAGATGTGGTATATCATGCAGCAGCATATAAGCATGTGCCACTAATGGAAAATTATCCTTCTGAGGCCATATTTGCCAATGTGTTAGGGACAAAAAATATTGCAGATTTATCCTGTAAATATAATGCAGAAAAATTTGTAATGGTTTCTACAGATAAAGCAGTAAACCCAAGTAACGTCATGGGTGCCTCAAAACGTATTGCAGAAATATATGTACAAGCATTACAAGATAAAGTAAAAGAAAAACGAAAAATTAAAACAAATTTTGTAACCACTAGATTTGGAAACGTATTAGGCTCTAATGGCTCTGTAGTACCATTATTTAAAAGACAAATAGAAGAAGGCGGGCCATTAACCATAACACACCCCGATATTATAAGGTACTTTATGACTATTCCCGAGGCATGCCAGTTAGTAATAGAAGCAGGAGCCATGGGTAACGGAGGGGAAATTTTTATATTCGATATGGGAGAAGCTGTAAAAATTATAGATTTAGCCAAAAAGATTATAAGACTAGCTGGCTTTGTACCATATAAAACTATGGATATAAAAGTAATTGGGTTAAGACCAGGAGAAAAGTTATATGAAGAACTTTTAAACGAAAAATCAAAAACGTTACCAACATATAACGATAAAATAATGATAGCTAAAATTGAAACGTATGATTATGATTCTATAAGCGATTCCATAAACGACTTAATAAATATAGCAAGAAGAGAAGATAAAACTGAAATTGTAAAGAAAATGAAGGATATAGTTCCTGAATTTTTAAGTATGAATTCAGATTTTGAAACATTAGATAAGAAAGTAGTATAATATGAAAATAACAGTAGTAGGAACAGGGTATGTAGGTTTAGTAACAGGAACCTGTTTAGCCGAAACCGGAAACGATGTACTTTGTATAGATATAGATGAAAATAAAGTAAAACAAATGCAGCAAGGAGAGGTGCCTATTTATGAGCCTCACTTAGATGTTTTATTTGAACGAAATATAAAAGCAAATCGTTTAAAATTCTCTACTAATTTAGAAGAAGGATTACAACACGGAGATATTATTTTTTTAGCATTGCCAACACCAGAAGATGAAGATGGCTCAGCCGATTTAAAATATATACTAGGTGTAGCCAATGATATAGGAAAATTAATAACAGATTACAAAGTAATAGTCGATAAAAGTACAGTACCAGTTGGCACATCAGATAAAGTTAAAGAAGCAATATCTAAACATACAACAGTACCGTTCGATGTCGTTTCTAACCCTGAATTTTTAAGAGAAGGATTTGCAGTAGATGATTTCTTAAAACCAGAACGAATAGTCGTAGGAGCAAGTAGCGAAAAGGCGATTGCACTTATGGAAAAGTTATATAAACCTTATGTAAGATCTGGAAACCCAATTATTATAATGGATGAAAAGTCTGCAGAACTTACAAAATACGCCTCAAACTCATTTCTCGCAGCAAAAATTACTTTCATGAACGAAATTGCAAATTTTTGCGAGAAAGTAGGAGCAGATGTAGATAAGGTAAGAATAGGTATGGGAACAGATTCTAGAATAGGGAAACGTTTCTTATTCCCAGGAATAGGCTATGGAGGATCCTGTTTTCCAAAAGATGTAAAAGCGTTACATAAGTCTGGAAAAGACAATAATTATAATTTTAAAATATTAGATGCTGTTATTTCTGTAAATGCAAAGCAAAAACTAGTGCTAATACCTAAGATAAATCAATATTTTAATAATGATTTAAAAGGTAAGAATATAGCCGTTTGGGGTTTAGCATTTAAACCAGAAACAGATGATATTAGAGAAGCCCCAGCACTAGATATAATAGATAGCTTATTAGAATTTGGTTGTAATATAACAGCTTTTGATCCAGAAGCTATGCCAAATGTAGAGCGAAAGTTAGGAGATAAAATTAAGTTTGCTAAAAGTATGTACGATACTTTAGAACAAGCAGATGCCTTGGTTATTTGTACAGAATGGAGCATATTTAGAACACCAAACTTTGAAAAAATAAAGACGCTAATGAACGGAAATGTTATTTTCGATGGTAGGAACCTTTACGATGTTAAAGATGTCGAAAACGAAGGATTTAAATATGTTTCAATAGGTAGGTAATGGAGAACAAAAAAGTATTAATTACAGGAGCAGCTGGGTTTCTAGGATCTCACTTATGTGATCGTTTTATAAAAGAAGGTTACACGGTTATAGGAATGGATAATTTTATAACTGGAGACAGAAAAAATATAAAACACTTAATAGACCATCCTCGTTTTAATTTTATAGAACATGATGTAACAGAATTTATTAAAATAGAAGGAGAGCTAGATTATATTCTTCATTTTGCATCACCAGCAAGCCCAATAGATTATCTTAAAATACCTATTCAAACACTTAAAGTAGGCTCTTTAGGAACCCATAATTTATTAGGATTAGCAAAAGCTAAAAAAGCCAGATTATTAATAGCATCTACTTCTGAAGTGTATGGAGATCCATTAGTACACCCACAAACAGAAGAATACTATGGAAATGTAAATACCATAGGACCTAGAGGTGTTTACGATGAAGCCAAACGATTTCAAGAATCCATAACAATGGCCTACCATAGATTTCATGGATTGGAAACTCGAATTGTAAGAATTTTTAATACCTACGGGCCAAGAATGAGGCTAAACGATGGTAGAGTTATTCCAGCCTTTATGGGGCAGGCACTTCGAGGAGAAGACTTAACTGTGTTTGGAGACGGATTACAAACACGTTCGTTCTGCTACGTAGATGACCAAGTAGAAGGTATCTATAGATTGCTACTAAGCGATTATTCTAGTCCTGTAAATATTGGTAATCCTCATGAAATAACAATAAAAGACTTTGCTGAAGAGATTATAAAACTAACGGGAACTTCACAAAAAGTGATTTATAAAGATTTGCCAGTAGATGATCCAATGCAAAGACAACCAGATATCACTTTAGCAAAAAAACTATTAAACTGGGAACCTAAAGTAGATAGAGCGAAAGGTATGCAAATAACGTATGACTATTTTAAAAATTTAAGCGAAGAAGAATTATATAAGAGCGAACATAAAGATTTTTCTAGCTACAATAAATAATAAGTTTAAAATATGGAATATAAACGCGGAAGGTATTCATGGCTTATACGCCCCTTTCTTATCATTTTTGATATTACTGTCATAAATGTATTAGCGTTTTATTTTTTCAATTTTAATGAAGAAAAATTATATTTTTTTTCCAACGATTTTTTTAATAATAAACACCTTCTATATTTTTTCTATTCAATAGAATTATGGATACTCTCAACATCATTATTAAAATTTTATAAAGTATATCGCTATACTTCTGCGTTAAATATTATATCTCTACTAATAAAACAGCTATTTGTTTACAGTATTATATTTTTAGCCTTTGTAGGAGCCTTTAGAAGTATAAATATTCAAGCATTCGAAATGCTTAACTATTTGTTACTTTCATTTGCGGTTATTAGCTTGATAAAACTATTAAGTTATTATGCTTTAAAAACGTATCGATCTTATTTAAGAGGAAATGTAAGGCGCGTAATTATAATAGGTAAAAGTGAAGGCGCTAACGAGTTAAAGGCATTATTTACTCAAAAAAAAGAATTAGGATATAACCTATTAGCAACATTTAGCGATTCTAAAACAGGAGAATATACAGGAACAGTTGCAGAAAGTTTTAATTACCTTAATGAGAACACTGGAATAGACGAAATATATTGTGCTATAGATGAATTAACAGAAAAACAAGTTAATGACTTTGTTAAGTATGCAAATATTAACCACTGTAACATAAAATTTATTCCAAATACAAAGAAACTATTAACAAAACGACTTAAAACAGACTTTTATAATTACCTACCCGTTCAGTCTATTGAAGAAGTAGCACTAAATAACGATTTTAATAAAATTATAAAACGTACTTTCGATGTAATATTTTCTATATTTATTATCGTTTTTGTTCTATCCTGGGTTTCTGTAATTCTTTTTATTTTAATAAAATTAGAATCTAAAGGGCCTTTATTTTATAAGCATACACGTAATGGAATAAACTATAAAGAATTTAATTGTTATAAATTTAGATCGCTTAGAACTTTAGGTGAAGTAAAAGGAACATACGTAAAACAAGACGACAACAGGGTTACAAAAATTGGGCGATTTTTACGTAAAACAAGTATAGATGAATTACCACAATTTGTTAATGTATTAAAAGGAGACATGTCTGTTGTAGGACCAAGACCGCACATGCTATCTTATACAGAAGATTATTCTAAAAAAATAGACAAATATAACTTTATATTTAGGCACAATGTAAAACCAGGCATTACAGGTTTAGCACAAATAAAAGGTTACAGAGGAGAAGTAAAATCTGATGAAGACATAATTAACCGTATAAAGTACGATATCTTTTATATAGAAAATTGGTCTTTATTAATAGATATAAAGATCATTCTGCAAACCGTAGTACATATTTTTGTAGTACAAGACGAAGCTTATTAAAACAGCTTTATAAATGAATAAATTAGTCTCTATAATAACCCCAATGTATAATTCTGAAGCTTTTATAGTAGACACTGTAAACAGCATTATAGCACAAACCTATACAAACTGGGAGTTATTACTTATAGACGATAAGTCTTCAGATAAAACAATAGAGATTGTTAACCGCTTTATTAAAAAACAGTCTAATATAAAATTATTAGAAAATACTGTAAACTCTGGAGCGGCAATTACTAGAAATAAAGGCATCATGGCTGCAAAAGGAGACTACATAACCTTTTTAGATGCAGACGATTTATGGAAACCACAAAAACTTGAAAAGCAAGTTGCTTTTATGCAAATTCATAATTGCGATGTTAGCTTTAGTAGCTATGAACAAATAGACGAACAAGGAAAACCATTAAATAAATTAGTAAAAGCATTACCAGTTTTAACCTATAAAAAATTTTTAAAAAGTAATTATATCGGTAACCTAACAGGAATGTATAATACTGCAACTTTAGGTAAAGTAATGTCGCCAAATTTGCGAAAACGCCAAGATTGGTTAATATGGTTAGCAGCCGTAAAAAAATCTAAAAAACCAGCACAAGGCATTCAAGAATCTTTAGCATATTATCGTATTAGAGAAAACTCAATATCTTCAAATAAAGTTAATTTGTTAAAGTACAATTATGCTGTTTATAAAAAAGGATTAGGATTTTCTACAATAAAATCAATCTATAGTATGTTAGTGTTTTTAAAAGAACACTTTTTAGTAAAATCTAAGCAAACGGTTAATTTAAGTGAGAACTAAACTGCTTCAGTTTACCACTTTTAGCACGTTTTAATACTGTTTTACGCTCAAAAGAAACAGATAAACCTGTTTCTAAATATTTAGAAATAGCGCCCTTAATAAGCTCTATTTTCTCTTTAGAAAGAGGACTTTCACTAACATAGCTTATTTTAAAAGTATCTAGTTTAAGTTGTTCAATAATAAACTCTTTTACATTTCCGTCGTCTTCAATAATAGTTTTAGTAACGTAGTAAAAGGTTAAACCAGCTGCACGTTTTCCACTAGGTAAAATAGCAATATCGTTAGTGCGTCCAACTAAATGTTTTAAAATAGGTTTTCTAAGAGTGCTTTTTTCCGAAAACGCACCAATATCTCCCAATTGATAACGAATAAAAGGATGTGCTTTGTTGTAAAGCGAAGTAATAACAACTTTGCCTTCTTGTCCATTAGGAACAGGTTGGTTGTTTTCATCTAGGATTTCAATAAATAAATCCTCACTATTTACTATCCATTCATCATCGATATTTTGAAATGCTATTAAGCCCAACTCGGCTGCGCCGTATTCGTTCACTACGGGAATACCAAATTGTTTTTCTAAAAGCGCTTTATCATTATCAAAAAGCATTTCAGAAGTTACAATACAAACTTGTAAGCTAGGGCAACTCTCTTTTAGAATACTATTTTTGCGCTCTAAAAATTTAGCAAACTGAACTATAGAGCTCGTGTAGCCATTAATATAATCGAAAGCAGTATTTTTAAATTTGTTGAGGTTTTTTTCTAGTTGAGCATCACTTAAATCAAAAACTGAAAATCGATAACGACGACTTAAAAGGTCTTTTAAGCGCTCCTTATAATACCCTATTGTATTTAAGGGGATTCCGTAAAAACGAGCTTGTTTAGAAGTGTTAAAATCTAAATTATACCAACTATATCTATCTATAAAACCAGACCAAGTAATAGCATGGCAATATTTGTCTTTTGCAAAAATAAAAGGCGTTCCTGAAGATCCAGAAGTTTTATGAATATGGCAATTTTTAGCCGAGTACCCTTTAGATAACCTATTTTCTAGAGGTTGTTGTAAATCTAGTTTTGTTATTACAGGAATACTATTCCAATCTTTTGGGTTTATATTGGAGGCTAACTGTTTGTAAAACGAATTATTTTGTAAATGATAATTTATAATAGTGTCTCGCTGCTTATAAAAATAAGCTTCATATTCTGTGTCGTTTAAGTTTTTAATAACTTTAAAAGCAGTAGAAGCTTCTTTAATAGGGAAGCCATTAATTCGTAGAGAAAGATTAAATAAATTCAAAAGAAAAACGTATAAATATGTTTATGTAAAGTAAATAATTATTTTTGCGCAAACAACAACAAACTATGACTATTTTAATACTTGGTTCTGGTGGAAGAGAACACACTATTACTTGGAAATTGGCACAAAGTCCAAAAGCAAAACAATTATTTGTAGCACCAGGGAACTCTGGTACTGCCCAAATAGCAGAAAATGTAAATATAAAAGTTACAGATTTTGAAGCAATTAAAGCCTTGGTTCTAGAAAACAACATTAATATGGTTGTTGTAGGGCCAGAAGATCCTTTAGTAGAAGGTATACATGATTTCTTTTTAAATGATGATGCTTTAAAAAACGTAGCAGTTATTGGGCCACAAAAAGCAGCTGCAGAATTAGAAGGGAGCAAGGAGTTTGCTAAAGAGTTTTTGTTTAGGCATAATATACCAACGGCAGCATACCAAAGTTTTAATAAAGATACTGTTGAAGAAGGCTATACCTTTTTAGAAACATTAAACCCCCCTTACGTATTAAAAGCAGATGGTTTAGCAGCAGGAAAAGGAGTTGTAATACTAAATGATATTAATGAGGCTAAAGCTGAGTTAAAATCTATGTTAGTAGATGCTAAGTTTGGAAACGCAAGTACAAAGGTTGTTATTGAAGAGTTTTTAGATGGTATAGAATTAAGCTGTTTTGTATTAACAGATGGTAAAAACTATAAAATATTACCAACAGCAAAAGACTATAAACGCATAGGAGAAGGAGATACAGGATTAAATACAGGAGGAATGGGTGCCGTTTCGCCAGTGCCATTTGCAGACGAAGCCTTTATGTCTAAGATAAAAGAACGCATAGTAATTCCAACCATACAAGGACTAGAAAAAGATAATTTACCATATAAAGGGTTTGTATTTATTGGCCTAATTAAAGTAGGTAATGATCCTTTTGTAATAGAATATAATGTACGATTGGGAGACCCAGAAACCGAAGTCGTGTTACCGCGCTTAAAAAACGATTTAGTAGACGTTTTTGAAGCCATAGCTAACCAAACGTTAAACACTATAGATATAGAAATAGATGAGCGTGCAGCAACTACAGTAATGCTAGTGTCTGGAGGTTATCCAGAAGCCTACGAAAAAGGAAAAGTAATATCTGGGATTGAATCTGTTGAAAACTCAATAGTATTTCATGCAGGAGCAACAGTAAAAGAAGGTAAAATAGTAACCTCTGGAGGAAGAGTAATGGCTGTAACTAGTTATGGAGAGACTTACCAAGAAGCCATAAAAAAATCTTATCAAAATATAGAAAAACTACATTTTGATAAGATGAATTATCGAAAAGATATTGGTTTCGATTTATAAGATAAAATAACGATTATAGGTAAGAGTGTGATGATATGCTCTTATCTTCTTCGTTATTGGCATTAAATTTCTTTAATTGAATCATCCAGTAAGTTATTGCAACAGCACCAACAATCATAAAAATCCAATTCATAATATTTGCAGACCACCAATTTTCAAGTTCTTGAGCTCTAAAAGCATCAAAAGGAGCAAATAAAACGTTTACAAATAAATCTTGGATTGCGTAAAATAAATCTTTCATATTAGTATATTTATAAGGCAAAAATACAAAAACAGATAATGATTACAAGTATTTTTAGTAAATCTAAACCAATTAATTTTTTAATTGTTTTTTTCATTTCGCTTTTAGCCTTTTTTGTAGCTATTTTAAAGTTTGATGAAACTGAATTAACAGCAAGCTATATTGTAAAATTAAACCTTGTTTTTCTGTCTTGTTATTTTTCGATTTTATTAACAGATTTTATAGTAAGTAAAAATTATTTATCGCAAAAAAGTAATTACGAAGTTTTCTTTTTTAGTTTGTTTTTACTTCTTTTTCCTAAAGTTTTTTTGCATATAGATATTGTTTTAGCTAACCTTTTTTTGCTATTAGCTATACGCCGTTTATTAAGTCTGAGGTCTCAAAAAGAGCTTGTTAAAAAACTGTATGATGCTGCTTTATTTATTGGTATAGCAACACTTTTCTACTTTTGGGCGATTTTATTTTTTGTTATTATTTTAGTCACTTTATTTTTTCACTCTAAAAATAAAATAGAACATTGGTTCGTTCCAGTATTAGGCATTATAACTGTAGCTCTAATTGCTTCGGCGTGTTCGGTTATTTTTAATAATGATTTCTTTTCGATATTAAATATTACTCCAGAGATAAGTTTAGATTATAGCTATTATAATTCAACACAGTATATTGTTGCTATAACATTATTATTTTCTTTTGGTATTTGGTCTTCTGTATATTATTTAAAAGCTATTAAAAAGAAAAAAAAGGTATTGCGGGCTACTTATAGAATTGTGTTTGCAACAAGTTGTATTGCCTTTTTAGTTTTGTTATTATCGCCAGAAAAAGATGGTAGCGAGTTTTTGTTTTTATTTGCGCCATTAGCTATTATAATTACTAATTATGCAGAAATGATTAAAGAGAAATGGTTTAAAGAGGTGTTTATATTAATAATAGTAATTACACCATTTATACTGTTAATGCTGTAATTTCTCCCCAAAAGCTAAATCGCCAGCATCTCCTAATCCAGGAACAATATAGCCTTTACTATTTAATGTTTGGTCTATAGTGGCAATCCATAAATGCGTATTATTAGGAAATTTATCCTTAATAAAATCAATGCCTTCTTCTGCCCCAATTACAGCAACTAAATGTATTTCTTTAGGCTCTCCAAAAGGTTTTAAAGCTTCATAAGTTGCGACTAAAGATTGTCCGCTAGCAACCATTGGATCTGCTAAAACTAAAGTCTTACCTTCTAAATTAGGGCAAGCTAGATATTCTACAATAATTTCAAATACTTCAGGATTATCTTTATGGTGTCTGTATGCAGAAATAAAAGCATTTTCAGCTGTATCAAAATAATTTAATAAACCATTATGTAAAGGAACACCAGCTCTTAAAATAGAGCATAAAATTACATTATTTTCTGGTAACTCCATTATGGCTTTGGCTAGAGGAGTTTGTATCGTTTTAGAATTGTATTTAAAGGTTTTGCTCATTTCGTAACCCAAAATTTCTCCAATGCGTTCAATATTTCGTCTAAAACGCATGCTATCTTTTTGGATAGATTGATCTCTTATTTCAGAAATAAATGTATTTAAAATAGAGTTTTTAGAAGATATATTGTGTATAATCATAATAACAAAACTTGATTTTTAAGAATGTAAAGTTAATTATTTACTAGCAGAGTTACATTTATCTATTATAAGATTCTTATATAATTTGCGTAGTTTTGCGTTTTAAAATTATATAATATGTTTACAAACAAGGCAAATGCTATTTTTCAAGATGTAATAAATAAATACCATGTAATAAATACGGTAGATCAAGAGTTTACCAATGTTTATGATAAGAATGAGCATTTAATAGAGCATTTATTATATAGAAAATGTTGGATAGATACAGTGCAATGGCATTATGAAGACATTATTAGAGATCCACAAATAGATCCTGTAGCTGCCTTAACTTTAAAACGTCAAATAGATGCTTCTAACCAAGACAGAACGGATATGGTGGAGTATATAGACAGTTATTTTTTAGATAAATATGCAGATATAATCCCTAAAGACTCTGCAAAAATAAACTCCGAAAGTCCAGCTTGGGCAATAGACAGATTATCTATACTTGCATTAAAAATTTACCATATGAATGAAGAAGTAGAAAGAAAAGATGCTTCTGAAACTCATATTGCAACCTGTCAAAAAAAATTAGATATTTTACTAGAGCAACGTGTAGATTTAAGCACTGCTATAGATGATTTAATTGCAGATATAGAAAAGGGAGATAAGTACATGAAAGTTTATAAGCAAATGAAAATGTACAATGACGACGAATTAAACCCTGTATTAAGAAACCAGAAGTAATAAAACTTACTTATTGTGTTAATATAACATGCCGAAGCCAAAACATATTTTAGTGATTCGTCTTTCGGCTATGGGAGATGTAGCCATGACTGTTCCGGTCTTGCGGGCATTAACCAGCCAATACCCAGAAGTTAAGCTTACAGTTCTTACACGTGCTTTTTTTAAACCATTTTTTCGCGATTTACCCAACACTTCAATATACGAAGCCGATTTAAAAGGAAGACATAAAGGTATCTTAGGTATATTTAAACTATCTAAAGAATTAAAGGCGTTAAAGATTGATGCAATAGTTGACCTACATAATGTATTAAGAACTAAACTTCTTAAGTTTTTTCTATTTGGAAAAGTGTTTAAGCAGATAGATAAAGGTAGAGCAGAGAAGAAGTTATTAGTAAAAGGAGAAATTTTTAAGCAACTAAAAACAACTCATGAACGCTATGTAGATGTCTTTAAAGAGATAGGTTATTTTATTGATTTATCTAAAAAAACAGATATTAGAACTAATAAAATAAATGATACCGCTTTAAAATTAATAGGTAATAATACCAAAAAATGGATTGGTATTGCCCCTTTTGCACAATACAAGTCTAAAATGTACCCATTGGATTTGCTTGAATCTGTGATTAAAAATCTATCTGAGAATTATAAAATTTTACTATTTGGAGGCGGTATAAATGAAGAGGAAAAGCTTAATAAGTTTCAAAATAAGTATAGAAATGTCGTTAACTTAGCAGGAAAGTTTAATTTAAATGAAGAATTAAATATCATTTCTAATCTAGATGTAATGTTAGCTATGGACTCAGGGAATGCCCATATTGCAGCAATGCTAGGAGTAAAAGTAATTACTATTTGGAATGTTACACACCCTTATGCAGGCTTTGCTCCATTTGCACAACCAGAGCAACACCAAATACTTCCAGATAGAACGAAATACCCTTTAATACCTACCTCTATTTATGGAAATAAATATCCTGATGATTATGAAGATGCGGCAAGAACAATTACTCCAGAAACAATAATACAGCGATTAGAAAGTATTATATAAAAAATGTCTCACCGAAAGATGAGACATTTTAATTTATAACAATCTTAAAATCGAGTATCATCCCTTAAACTAACAAATCTATTTTTAGAGTTATAAACTAAAATAAATTTAAGCGTTTTGTCGATAAAAAATACTTTTAAATGAGAAAAATAATATCATTTCGATAAAGTGTTTGTTTTTATAGATTAAAAGTATTTTAATCGTTAACAACCTGTAGTTTACTTTCGATAGCTTTTAAGCTAATTACTTTTTTGATTCTATTAATGTTTTAAGAGATTTATTCTGTTTCTTTAATTCCTCTACAGCCTCTTTTAATAACTCTATTTGCTCTTGTTGTTCTTGGATAGCTTTTACTGTTACTGGTATAATTTGATAAGGCATTATGCCTTTTGGTTTAGCATAGGTAACTCTCGTTTTTCTGTCAGATTCATCGAGATGTACCCAATCGGAAGTTTTAACAGCTTCTGGAATAACTTCTAGAAGCTCATTGGCATAGAAGCCCAGTTTAGTATCTTTCAAATTGTCTGGTATACTAGTTTTATTAACAGTAGATGTATTGTCTAAATAAGAGATGGGTTTCAATCTTAATATTTCAGACAACCCTCTTTGACTTAAATTTGATGCCCTTCCACTATTTCTAGAGTATGTATTTGTTGGTGTGATAAAGTCATCTGCGTAGACATCATCCCACATTCTTGTGGTTCCAGAAAAAGGATCTGCTCCTAGATCAGCTCCAAGGTTAGTCATGGGGCTAAATGCACCACCTTCATAGAATAATTCGTTGGTTCCATCAACGATATATTCTATGGAGCCTAAAGCTATTGAAGTTCCT
Organism: Pontimicrobium sp. MEBiC01747; assembly: GCF_053601635.1. Taxonomy (NCBI): domain Bacteria; kingdom Pseudomonadati; phylum Bacteroidota; class Flavobacteriia; order Flavobacteriales; family Flavobacteriaceae; genus Pontimicrobium; species Pontimicrobium sp. MEBiC01747. Next base: position 11,874 of record NZ_JBSHNS010000554.1, on the reverse strand, counting down.
CCAGATGCTCCATTATAGGCGCCTAAAACAAACGTTTTAGTAAATGGGCCACCTCCATATGTATCGGTAAATGTGGTTCCATCGTCAGCATCTACAAAAGCACTACCAGAGCCAAAGTTTATATAGCCTTCTGCAAAATTCGTAGTCATAGCGGGTTGGCCAGCATTGTCTTCAAAAGTAATATTTCCTGTTCCACTACCCTCAAAATATAAATCATTAGTATTTAAATCTAAATAAGTAGCATTAGTTAGAGTGCCACCTAATCTAACAGTTCCTAAAGATTCTGTCAGTCCGTTCGTAAAAGTATAAATTCCAGTTCCTCCAGAAGTTGGTATAGTTACTGTATTGCCATTGGATATGCTTAATTGGTTTCCAGTTATAGAAAGTGTTTGGCTATCTGTGCCAGAACCTCCGTTGGGAGCCATCCATGTTGCATAGCCATTGGCATCACTAGTAAGAACATAACCAGATTGTTGTTGGCCATCCTCTAGCCTAAAAGTATAGCTACCTGAACTGGCTGTAGAGGTCTCTGTTACTAGAACATTATCTACAGTGGCACCGTAAGCATATGTTCCAATATACTCTAGCCTTATCGAGTAGCTTGTGCCGGCTGTTACGGTTAATGTTCCAGAATAAGAGGTGTCTGTATCGCCTCCAGTATTTATATTTACAAGATTTGCTCCAACTTGTGAGATGCCATCATGTAAATAAACTCTAAAAGAATCTGCTCCAGAAGAATACTCTCTAACAGCATAATCGAAAGAGAGGTCTACAGATGTTGTTGTTGGAGTAAAATTAAGTAAAGCAGTAGCATTTTGATTGCACCCAGAATCGTCAGAATCAATATATAAATAGGGACCAACACAATTAGAACATTCGTATGTGGCTGGGGCAGAGCTACTGGTAATCCAACCTGTGGTAGTTGTACATGAAGTATCTGGGGTATAGTTTTGGATAACAGTGTAGCTTGAAAAATCTTCATTAATTAAATTAGTAGTACCACCAGTGCTTCCTAAAGTTGTAGTCCCAACTATATGTAAAGTTGCATCAGGAGATGTTGTACCAATACCTACTTGAGAATAGGCAAGAGTAGTTAGTATACTAAACAACATTAGAATAAAATGATTTGTTTTCATGGCGTTTTTTTTGATTTTTTCAAATCTATAGATACTATGTATAAAAGAAGATTTGATGATGTACAGTATTACGGAATCAGTACTATTTTCCCTATATTTGGTTAGTTGTCCCAGCTAATTTTATGAAACCTGCAATAATTACAATATCCTTTTTGGTCTTTTCAATGGCTCTTTTTCATTATGCTAAAAAGAAGAGAAGCAGAATAGAGCTCTTTTTTTACCTGTCTTGGTTTTTGCTTTTTGGTAGTTTGATTGTAGCATCAGATTATAAATCTGTTTTTGTAGAAGAAGTAATAAATGTTTTTTCTCTACTGTTTTTTGTTTGGCTTACGTTATTACCTCCATTATTATACAACATAGTGTATGATAGGTTGAAAATAGGGGTGTATGATAATAAAAATTATTATTTACCAGCAGCGTTATTTCTTATCAATATTTTCTGCTTAATATATTTTGGTATAGAAAAGGACGATGATAATTTTACATACGAAGTTGTAGAAAATGTAATGAGTTATTCCAATTATGTAATTATTCTATTTATTTTTCCTATATCAACAATATACTACAGTTATAAAGCTTATAAACTACTCAAATGCATACCTTCCAAGAAATTTTATATAGAGGATAAGAATAAGTTTTTCTTGTTTTGTTTCGTTTTACTTTACGATGTTTACATATTGATATGGATTATTCAGAATTATTTCATATCAGATTCGTATTTAAAAACAACGTTGAAGTTTTATTACATACTATATTTTATAGTTTCATATTATTGTGTATGGAAGGTTGCTCATTCTCAAGTAATGGTCGATGATAATGAAGGGGAAGATTTCGATAGGGTTTTGAATGATATAAATGAAAAACTCATTCAAAAGATTAAGATGGAGAGTGTATTTTTAAACTCAAAGCTTACGGTTAAAACATTGGCAAAAGACATAGGAACAAATGAGAAATACCTATCTCATTTAATAAATAAGAGATATGATAAAAATTTCTCTAATTTTATCAATGACTACAGAATAGAATACTCAAAGAAACTACTAACCGACAAAAATCATCAAAATTATACAATTGAAGCCATAGGGGGATTGTCTGGTTTCAATTCGAAATCTGGTTTTAATTCAACTTTTAAAAAATATACAGGGTATACACCCTCGCAGTACAAGAACAAAGAAAGTTTGTAATAAGGGTTACTTATACATCATCATAATCTACTGTTATTTTCGCTGTAGTAGGCTGTGCTTGACATGTTAACACTAAGCCATCTGCAACTTCACTATCGGTAAGAATATTGTTTTGTCTCATTACCGCGTTACCTTCTGTTATTTTTGCAATACAACTACTACAAATACCTCCTTGACAGGAGTAGGGCGCATCTAAATCTTGATCTAAAGCAGCTTCAAGTATGGTCTTTTTTTGAGACATTTTAAAAGTAGCTTCTTCATCATCAACAATAACTTTTATTAAGGTATTGCCGTCTGCACCAATATTTTCCTCAGCATTAGTTGGTGTAGAAGCTTTAAAAAGCTCGTAAAAAATAGAAGAATCTACAATGCCGTTTTCAGATAGGACATCTTTAACGGTATTAATCATAGCTTCTGGTCCGCATAAGTAAAAGGCATTAATAGTAATATCTTTATATCTATTTTTAACAATTAAGTTAACAGTGCTTTTTTCTATTCTTCCAAAAAGAGCATTTTGCTCTTGTGCTTTACTATAAACGAATTGTATAGTAAAACGATTGCTGTATGTGTTTTGTAGTTCTAATAATTCATTTAAAAATATAGTGTCTTGTATTGTTTTGTTTCCATAAACTAATATAAAAGTACTATTAGGCTCGTTTTCTAAAACTGTTTTTGCAATACTTAATATAGGTGTAATCCCACTACCAGCAGCAAAAGCTGCAATAGTTCTGGTTTTAGAAGCATCAGCTTCAAAAATAAAACGTCCGTTTGGTGGTGCAACCTCTAAAGTATCACCTTCTTTTAAGTCATTGTTAGCATATTTAGAAAAAGTACCATTCTCTACTTCTTTTACAGCTACTTTAAAAACACCACTTTTAGGAGAAGAACATAATGAATAGTCACGTCTTACGTCGTTACCATTAATATTTGCTTTTAAAGTGATGTATTGTCCAGCTTTAAATGCAAAAGTATTTTTTAAATCGTTAGGAACATTAAATGTAAGCGTAACACATTTAGCAGTTTCTCTATGTATATTTTGTATTGTAAGTTTATAAAATTGAGACATCGTATAATTTTTTTGTAAAAATAGTGAAGCCGTTTTAGTTAAATAAACCAATTATGAAAAAAATAATACATAATTTTCTTATGCATAAGAAAATTATGTATATATTTGTGTTATGAGCAATTCAAAATTATATAAGGGGAGTTTAGCGACCATTATTTTAAAACTTTTAAATGAGAGTGATAAAATGTATGGTTACGAAATAACTCAAAAAGTTAAAGAGATAACAAAAGGTGAACTAAAAATAACAGAAGGTGCTTTGTACCCCGCGCTGCATAAGTTAGAAGCAGAAGGTTTACTAGATGTAGAGGTACAAAAGGTAGATAACAGACTCCGTAAATATTATAAGTTAACAGAAAATGGGACTAAAGAAACCGTTAATAAGTTGGCAGAATTAGAAAGTTATATTAAAACAATGCAAGCATTAGTTAATCCTAAATTTAGCTTAGAATAATGAATACATTAACAAAAGAGAATATAGAGTTTATAGATAATTACCTGGGTAATTCGGGGATTATTTATAATGATGTTAGGTTAGAGATGATAGATCATATTGCTACAGAAATAGAAGAGCAAATAAGAACGGGTGATGATAGATCTTTTTATGTTATTTTTAAAGACTATATGGTGAAAAATAAAAAGACCATATTAGATAATTACAGGATATTTATAAAAGCAACAGATAAAAGAATATTAAAAACACTTTTTAAGGAGTTGTTTTCAATAAAAGGAGGTTTATTGTTTATAATAATTGGGTTGATATTATATTTTGGACTAAACCAATTAGAGGTTCAAACTTTTAATGATCTTGTTAGCAATGTTACGGCCTTTTTAATATTGGGGTTTATTTTGATGAATATAATAACCTGGTGGAAAAATAAGATAAGATATTCTGCCTTAGAACGATTGCTGATTGTTTTCGGGATGTGTTTCTTATATGTGTATATAATTTTCAATTTTAAATATAACCCTGATTTTTCTAAAGGCTATACCTATGTTTATTTAATAGGGAAATCTATTTTATTTATACTGCCTGTTTTATTCTTAATGACAGCTGTTAAATTTAAAAAAGAATCTGAACTAAAGTTTAAAAATATTATTTAAGTGAAGCTCTCTAAAGAAGAAATACAGTTTATAGACCAATATTTAATTAAGAATGGCGTGAAATATTGGGACGTTCGTTTAGAGTTATTAGATCATATAATTTTAGCAGTTGAGTACAAAATAACAAACGAAGGCATTTCTTTTAATGAAGCATTAATTGAAGTTCATAAAGGATTTGGTAATACTGCTAATACTTATGGAGTAAGTTTAACATCTATATTTAATAAAGCATTATATAGTGATAATAAGGGTTTTAATAAATTCACATTATCAAAGCAAAAAGAATTAGGGAGAAAGCTAAGAAAACAAATATGGAGAACGGTATTGGACAATTTTAAAACACCTAAATTTTTATTAGAATATATTGTAATTGTCTTCTCGTTAATTATTGTCTTTCAGAATTCAGAAAAAGCAGCATTAATTTTAGGGATAGCTTTTGTTTTTGTACCCTATACTTATATTCTTTTATATGGTGTTAATAAAAAATTCATTCGTAAATCATTAAACATGAGCCTAGTTACAAACCAATTATTTGGTTTAGTTATGCTTGTGCAATTGCCTTTAAATACAATGAATCTTTTTTATGACAAAGGAGAGCCTAAACCTTATATTATATTTATAATTATGATTTTTGTGCTATACCCTTTTGTTAGAGCAAGTATAGATACCTATCTAAAAACAGCTAATAAATATAAAACATATTATAAATTAATGCATTCTTAATTTAATATGTAGTTTCATTACTATATTATACAGTTACATTAGTCTAGTGTTATTGCAAGAAGAGGCAGAATACTTGTTAAAAGAAACCTATATAGAATATAGTTTGTAACAATTTTCAGTTTTATAATACTAACATTTAAATCTAATCAAATAATAATATGTTTAAACGTTTTATAAGTTTAGAGTGGAAGCAATTTAGGCGGGCTTCCTATTTCCAAAAAGGATTGGCAATTAAAATATTACTCTTTTTAGCTGTGTTATATTTTGGAGGGGCGGCAATTATGTTAGGCGCAGGATTGTTTTTCATTCTTAAAAAAGCAATACCAACAGTCGATCCTATTCAAACAGTCAATAATTTTTTAATTTACTGGTTTCTTTTCGATTTACTTATTCGTTATTTTATGCAGCAATTACCAGTAATGAATGTAAAGCCATTAATGACGATTCCTGTTAAACGAAATACAGTCATTCATTTTCTGTTAGGAAAAACAAGTATATCGTTTTTTAACTTTTTACCATTATTTATATTCGTGCCATTTAGTATTGTGTTATTAGCGCAGGAATATCCAGTAATAAATGTGTTATGCTGGCTTTTGGCTATGGTAGCAATTACGCTTTCTAATAACTTTCTAAACTTTTTAATTAATAAAAATAATAAAGCCTTTTATGCTATTTTAACATTACTAGTCGCTTTTGTAGCTATGGAAGTCTATGGGGGCTTTAAAATATCAAAACCTATAGGAGTTGCATTTAATTATCTATACAACACCCCATATTTAGCTATTGTACCAACATTATTAGCTATTGTACTTTATAGAGTAAACTTTAATTATATAAAGAACGGATTTTATTTAGACGATGCTGTATCTAAAAAAGTGAAAGAAGTAAATGCAGCAGATTTATCTTGGATGAATCGCTTTGGAGCCGTGGCACCATTTATTAAAAACGATGTAAAACTAATATGGAGAAATGTAAGGCCTAGGCAAGTTATGTTTATGTCTTTTCTTTTTCTTTTTTATGGCTTAATATTTTACACACAAGAGACTTACAGAGGTATGCCTGCGTTTTTAGCTTTTGCATCTATGTTTGTAACAGGAGGATTTTTAATGACGTTTGGGCAATTAGTACCCTCTTGGGATAGCGAATACTATAAAATGTTAATGAGCCAGAATATACCATACAAAACCTATTTACAATCTAAATGGTACTTAATGGTTTTTGCGGTAATATTATCGTTTATTTTAAGCACACCATATATTTACTTTGGGTGGGATATTTTCGGAATGATCGCAGCAGGAGCATTGTTTAACATAGGGTTAAACTCTTTTTTAACACTGTATGGAGGTGTTTTAAATAGAGTGCCAGTAGAGTTAAATGTAAAAGCAAAAGCATTTAGTAATACAAATGGATTTAATCCTACCCAGTTACTTATAGCATTACCAAAGTTTTTATTACCAATGCTATTGTTTTATATACCCTATAAGTTAATAAATTATGAAGCAGGGATTATTACGTTAGCGCTAGGTGGAGCATTAGGAATAATTTTTAGAAACTTTATTTTTAGAAAAATTGAAGCAGAATACCAAAAAGGAAAATACAAAACAATAGCAGCTTTTTCAGAAAAAAAATAACACAACACTTAAACTAAACAAGATCATGATAATAACATCAAATCTTTCAAAAAAATATAATGATGTCACTGTTTTAAATATAGAAGGCATAGAAATACCAAAAGGACAAAGTTTTGGGCTAGTAGGAAACAATGGAGCTGGAAAGACCACTTATTTTAGTTTGTTATTAGATTTAATACAACCAACAACTGGCCATATAGAGAACAATGGTGTTATGGTTCATGAAAGTGAAGATTGGAAACCGTTTACCGCTTCGTTTATAGATGAAAGTTTTTTAATAGGCTACCTAACAGCAGAAGAGTACTTCTACTTTATAGGGGAGCTTAGAGGACAAAAACCGAGTGATGTTGATGCACTATTATCGCAATTTGAAGACTTTTTTCACGGGGAAATCTTAGGGCAGAAAAAGTATTTAAGAGACCTAAGTAAAGGAAACCAGAAAAAAGCAGGGATTGTAGCAGCATTAATAGGAAATCCAGAAGTAATTATTTTAGATGAGCCTTTTGCTAACCTAGATCCAACCACGCAAATACGATTAAAAGGAATCGTGAAAAATTTAGCCGAAAAACAAGGCGTAACGGTTTTAATATCTAGCCATGATTTATTGCATGTTACAGACGTTTGCGAACGTATTGTGGTTTTGGAAAAAGGAGAAGTTGTTAAAGATTTAAAAACAAGCGAAGCAACTTTAAAAGAATTAGAAGCACATTTTTCTCAAGCAAGCGAAGTGTAAAAGCCTTCAATTTTTCAGTTTAATTGGTAAAAACTGAAAAAGATGCTTATTTTTACGTGCTTGTGCGATAAATATATAATATTTGCGCAAGTTTAAAGTTTATGTATTAGACTAAATACAACAACGTTGAAAATAGCACTAAAACCCATAGTATTCGTAGCAGTTTCTGCAGTAATTATAACAAGTTGCTCTCGTAAAAAAGACAATTTTATAAGTAGAAATTTTCATGCGGTAACCGCAGAGTATAATACTCTATTCAATGGTTATGAAGCCTTAGAAAAAGGAAGAGAGAACCTTAATAATTCATATAAAGACAATTATTGGGAGATACTTCCTATAGAGCGTATGCAAATAGATGAAGATGCTATTTTGCCTGGGCAATCTAAAAACGAGAGTTTTTCTAAAGCCGAAGAAAAAGCCGTAAAAGCCGTGCAGCGACACGGTATGAATATTCAAGGAAAAGAAAAAAACCCTCAAATAGACGAAGCCTACTTATTATTAGGGAAAGCACGATATTTCGATCAACGCTTTGTACCAGCACTAGAAGCCTTTAATTATATTCTGTATAAGTACCCGGCAAGTAGTAATATAAATCAAGCAAAAGTTTGGAGAGAGAAAACAAATATTCGTTTAGAAAATAATGAATTAGCTATAAAAAACTTAAAACGTTTACTAGAGCAAGAAGAATTAAAAGGACAAGACTTAGCAGATGCAACATCGATATTAGCACAGGCCTATATAAACACAAAGTCTTTAGACAGTGCACTAACACAAATAAGTGTAGCAGCAGATGTTGCAAAAAAACGAAACGAAGAAGGACGCTACCGCTTTATACAAGGACAACTGTATAATGCGTTAAACGATAAAGATAGTGCTAACATAGCTTTCGATAAGGTTATAGAATTAAACAGAAAAATTCCTCGTAAATATCATATTGCTGCACATGTAGAGAAATCTAAAAACTTCGATTACGAAAAAGGAGACAAAATAGCTTTTTTAGAATACCTAACAGATTTAGAAGAAGACAGAGAAAACAGACCGTTTTTAGATAAAATTTATCACCAAATAGGAGAATACCACCTTAAAACAAATAACGACTCTTTAGCATTTGCTTATTATAATAAATCTATAAGAACCCAATCTCAAGACAAAATTTTAGTAGCTAAAAACTTTGAAACATTAGGAGATATGAGTTTCGATGCAAACGCATACAAAGATGCAGGAGCATATTACGATAGCACAATGACTAATATGGTTAAAGACAGTAAGCCATTTAGAGTAATAAAACGAAAAAGAGAAAATCTAGACGACGTAATACGATATGAAGATATTGCAGAGGCAAACGATAGTATTCTAAGACTTGTAAGAATGACAGATGCCGAACGCTTAAGTTATTTTGAAGAATACACAAGTAAGCTAAAAGCAGAGGCAGAAGCAGAAAAAGAACGAAAAGAAATTGAAGCTCAAAAACAAGGTTTAGCAATAAATAATACTGGAAGCGGAAACATTGTAACCCCTAAAGGAGGGCCAAATGCTGAATCTTCATTCTATTTTTATAATACGCAAACAGTAGGGTATGGTAGAAACGAGTTCTTAAAAATATGGGGAGAACGCGAATTAAAAGACAATTGGAGATGGTCTAGCTCTAAAGCATCAACAGGAATAGGCATTGCGTCAGGAACAGGAATTTTAGATGTAGATGCAAATAGCGAAGCTTTCAACCCGCAAACGTATATAGCTAAAATACCAACAGAACAGAAAGTAATAGATAGCCTGTCAAAAGATAGAAACTATGCCTATTACCAACTAGGGTTAATTTATAAAGAAAAGTTTAAAGAATATAACCTATCAAAAAGTAAATTTTTAAACTTATTAAAAAGCAATCCAGAAGAACGATTAATATTACCTTCTAAATATAACTTATATAAAATTTATGAAGCTTTAGGAGAAAATGGAGAAGCAAACATAGCTAAAAACGAAATTATAGTAAATTATCCAGACTCTCGTTATGCACAAATTTTAAGTAATCCAGAATCTGTAGCAGCTAAAGATGAAAATAGCCCGCAGAGTCTTTATGAAAACACGTATAAACTATTCGAAGAACAAAAATATGCAGAAGTTATAGAAAAATCTGAGAATTATATTACTGCACTCGAAGGAGGTGCTATCGTGCCAAAATTCGAGCTATTAAAAGCAACAGCATCTGGTAGACTATATGGTTTTGAAGCTTACAGTAAAGGTATAAATGCAATTGCAGTAGATTATGCCAATACAGAAGAAGGTGTACAAGCACAGGACATTATTAATAAAGCATTTAAAGTAATCTCTAATAAAAACTTTAACGATGATGCAGATGCCAAGCATTTTAAGGTAATATACCAATTTAAAAATGCAGAAAAAGAAGAGATTAACGATTTTGTAAAAGCTCTGGATGAAGCTGTGAAAAAAGTAAAGTATTACGAATTAACAACATCTATAGATTTGTACAACCCAAATACAACCTTTGTTGTAGTACATGGCTTAAAAAGTATAGAAGGTGCAAAAGGGTTTTCTCAATTATTAGAAGAAGGAGAAGGGTATAAAATAGAAAAACCATCGTTTGCTATTTCTTCCGATAATTATAGAATTATACAAATTCACAAAAACTTAGAAGCGTATTTAACAGCACAATAATAGCAAAGTATAATCCCCTAAAATTAATAGCAAATGTTTTCCGACAACAAAAAAGACAAAGGACAAGACGGTACCTCCATTCAAAATAAAATAGCAAAAGGCACTAAAATAGTAGGAGACTTTTCTAGTGAAGGAGATATAAGAATAGATGGTGTAATAGAAGGTAATGTAAAAACACCTGGAAAAGTTGTAGTTGGGAAAACAGGAGAAATTATTGGAACTTTAGAAAGCGCTAATGCGTATTTTGAAGGTAAATTTTCAGGAAAATTAAATTTAGCAGGAACACTAACTTTAAAATCATCTGCTCAAATAGAAGGAGAGGTAACAATACAAAAATTAGCTGTAGAACCTGGAGCTACATTTAATGTGTCGTGTGTTATGCAAACAACAATAAAGGAACTACAAAGTGGCTCAAAAACCAAAAAAACAGCTTAAGCATATAGCGGCATTATCTGGTATAGCCATACAAATGGGAGTTACCATATACCTGTTTATTTTATTAGGCAAATGGTTAGATAAAAATTATAATCCATCAGGAAAAGGATTTCTAATAGCTTGTACTTTATCTGGTGTAGCTATTTCTTTGTATGCAGTATTAAAGCAAATAAACAAACTAAACTCTTGACTCTAAGAAATCTATTAATCAACCTCTTTGTTGTTCTTGTAGTAGCCACGGTGGCTTTTTATCCACATTATTTTATTAATAATATGATAAAAAGCCCGATACCTTATACGTCATTATTATATTCTTATTGTATCAATGTATTATTAGCTAATGGAGTGATAATATTAATATTCTTATTAAAGAAGAAATTAAAAGATCAATTAGGCTTTGTTTTCATGTTAGGGAGTATGTTTAAGTTTGTTTTCTTTTTTATTTTATTTTATCCTGATTATACATCTGATGGAAATTTAAGCAGATATGAGTTTTTTACTTTCTTCATTCCATACATAATATGCTTGATAACAGATAGTATTATTTTATCCAGATTTCTTAATAGATTAGACTCAGATAATTAGCAAAAAAAAGGAGTTTAAAATAATATGAAATTTTCTTTTTTGATTTTGATATAAAAGCCTACCTTTGCAGCGATTTTTAAGCCACTATTTATAATAAGTGATATGCAGAATATTTTTTCTTTAAAAACAATTTGTTTATTGTTTTTCTTTGTAACAGCTTTTTCTTTCGCAACAGAAGGAAAAAAAACTGATGATGGAGATATAAAAACTGAAATAAAAGAATACATAAATCATCACTTACTTGATTCGCATGATTTTAGTTTGTATTCATACACTGCCGACAATGGGGAGCATAAATATGTAGGGTTCCCTTTACCTGTGATACTTTGGGATAATGGGTTAAAAGTGTTCTCTTCTTCTAAGTTACATCATGGAGAAGCTGTAGTTGAGAAAGATGGTAGTTTCTATAAATCATACCATGGTAAAATATACAAGACAGATGCAAACGGAACTCTTAACTTCGACGAGAAGCATCATGCAACTAACGATAAGCCTTTAGATTTTTCTATAACAAAAAATGTTTTTACCATATTTATGGTAGCACTGTTAATGTTTTTTATGTTTAGCCGTATGGCAAAAAAATATAAAAATGGGAGTCTTCCAAAAG